>CAYFLE010000180.1:281-3068 GCA_964343645.1 uncultured Chitinophaga sp.
CCACAACGGCTATGGGATTATTTTCTTGCCGAATCAGGAATAGCCCCGCAAACGCGATTTGCGGAATTAAAAAAGAAAGAGGAAAATAAGTTGATCAAATTACTTACTGATATGTCTGTTCCGGTCAATGGAAAAACAACATTTAAAGAAGAATTTGTTACGGCCGGTGGAATCGACTGTTCTCAAATTGATCCATTAACGATGGAAAGCAAATTGATCCCTGGACTTTATTTTGCAGGTGAAATCATGGATGTGGATGGAGTAACAGGAGGGTTCAATTTCCAGCATGCTTGGAGTAGTGGGTATCTAGCCGCTATGGCTATTGCCAAAAATCAAGTCAGTTAATTTGATGGTCAAATTCGGCTTTACTTCTTACGCGACACCACGCTAGCAATGGAAATAAGATTATTGTTATTGCCGTTCCTAGCATGGATAATCCAGCAGCTATTAGTATCAAAAAAACAATCAACAGATAAAAGGGGTAGCTTAGTAATAAAAGAGCACTGATTACAGAATCACAATGGCCCGTGTCTCCAAATTTTCGCAAAGTGAATTTTTGAATAGGACGATAAAGCGGTAGATGTATGATTCTTCCCAATAGGCCAGGTAAGTACAGTAGTTGCTTTTCAAGTGGGGATAGTTGGCTTCCCAATTTTTCCTCCAATAAGTGATGATGAGTGCTCGGGATTTCGTAAACCAATTGTTGCAATTCAGTTTGCAATAGCTCATTGAATCGTTGATGACGTAATCCGTCACTCCAATCGGAAGGAATTTCATGTTGGGTGATAGGCTTGCCAAAATTGACATGTACATTCTTTCCAAAAAGTCGAAAAGAGCTATAGTTTAGGCCAACAGGAATTACCCGCAACGGTATTCCATTTTCCCAACTTTGAATAGCAAGCCGAGCGGTGCCTTTTTTTAAAGGTCTGATATGCCATTCATTGACACAGAGTGCTTCGCTATAGATGGTGACTATTTTATTTTTCTTGAACAGTTCAACACAAATAGTAAAAGTTTGATAGTTGATCGAAAGATTTTGGACGCCTTCACTCGATCGGTACACAGGCATAATGTTTAGCTGTCGAAGCAATTGGGCATGCTTTTTATTTCTAAATGCGTCTCCTCTTGCTAACGCCCAAACAGGCTCTTTAAATAGCGTATCGAGCAGGATTGAGTCCAGAAATGAATTGGGATGATTGACTGCCAAGAGGATGGGGCCTTTCTCTTGTAAAATGGCTGGGTTATTAATTCGAATCTCTCTGCATAAAAGCTTGATAGCCAACCTAGAAGCAAACTTAATGACAGGGTAAAGCAAGGCATTAATTTTAGTGAAAATAGGCATAATAGCTGTATCTTTGCCACCCCGAAATAAAACCCTCGGGCTATTACAATGTTTCACAACATTATTTCTAAACAACTAAACGCTGATGTACAGGAGAGTGGTGCTGATACAGCTACACCTACAGCGACAAAAAATGCACCTGTTGCGCCTACTGCGCATGATGATTTTGATTGGACCGTAGACAAAAGAAATGTGGCTGCTTACTCTGAAACAGAAAAAGAGAAGTATCACAAAGTGTATGAGAGCACATTTGTGCAACTCAACGACGGTGAACTGATTAAAGGAACTGTGGTAGGATTAACAAAAACGGATGTGGTTTTAAACATCGGTTTTAAAAGTGATGGATTGATTTCTTTCAACGAATTCCGTGATATCCCCGGATTAAAAGTGGGTGATGAAGTGGAAGTAATGATCGTTGAAAAAGAAGATCGCAATGGTCATTTGAATTTAAGTCGTCGTCAGGCTCGTATCACACGTGCTTGGGAGCGCATTGTAGAAGTACATAAAACAGGTGAGGTAATCACAGGTACTGTCACTTCTAAAACTAAAGGTGGATTAATCGTTGATGTATTCGGAATGGAAACCTTCCTTCCTGGGTCACAAATAGATGTGAAACCTGTAACTGATTATGATCAATTTGTGGGTAAGACCATGGAGTTCAAAGTGGTGAAGATTAACGAAGCCATCAAGAATGCCGTTGTGTCTCACAAAGCATTAATTGAAAGTGATATTGAAGCACAACGTGCGCAAATCATGAGTAAACTTGAAAAAGGTCAGGTATTGGAAGGAACCGTGAAGAACATCACTGACTTTGGTGCCTTTATGGATTTAGGCGGATTAGACGGATTACTCTATATCACCGATATTTCTTGGGGTCGTATTGCACACCCATCAGAAGTGTTGAAGTTAGACCAGAAGATCAATGTAGTGGTGTTAGATTTCGATGATGAAAAGCGTCGAATCAGTCTTGGATTGAAGCAATTGACTCCGCACCCTTGGGATGTTCTTGCTGATACTATTGTAGAAGGAAATGTAGTGAAAGGAAAAGTAGTAAACATTGAAGACTACGGTGCTTTCTTAGAAATTCAACCTGGTGTTGAAGGACTCGTTCACGTTTCTGAAATCACTTGGGCTAACACACCTGTGAATGCAAAAGAGTTCTTCAAATTAGGAGATGAGCACGAAGCAAAGATTGTTACCCTTGATAAAGAAAGTCGTAAAATGAGCTTGTCTATCAAGCAACTTTCTGCAGATCCTTGGAATGAAATTGATCAGAAGTTTCCAGAAGGAAGCCGTCATCCTGGTTTAGTGAAAAATATCACTAATTACGGTGTATTCGTAGAACTAGCACCTGGCATTGGTGGAATGATCCATATCAGTGATCTTAGCTGGTTAAAGCGTTTCAATCATCCTACAGAGTACACCAAAGTTGGGCAGCATATTGA
>CAYFLE010000181.1:0-3057 GCA_964343645.1 uncultured Chitinophaga sp.
TCGTAATCAAAACAATTCCTAACACAATCACCTCTAGATGTTCTTTTAAATCAAAGCTAAACTGAGCCAGTATCCATTTTTGTAAAAAGTAACCGGCAAAAATCATGGTGATTACCCAAGACACAGAACCCACCATATTAAAAAAATGAAATTTCTTTTTATCCATTTGCACAATCCCTGCTACAATGGGAGCAAAAGTCCTAACGATAGGTAAAAATCGAGCGCCAATCACCGCCATGCCACCATGCTTTTCATAAAAATCGCGCGCTTGAAATAAATATTTTTTCTTGAATAAAAAACGATCCCGCCATTGGTACATAGTGGGTCCTACTTGTTTACCGGTCCAATATCCCACACTATTCCCTGCAATTCCAGCTACGGCGATCAATCCAGCTAATACCAATAAATCAATCCACTCGTTTCTCAATATTCCTAGCCCAATCAAGTCTAAAAACTGATACGCCAATCCAGGAACTACTTCGCCCGCTTTTGTATTTATTTCATGCGCATAGATGCCTGCTACAAACAATAAGGAATCACCCGGTAAAAAAAAGCCTACAAAAAGTCCTGTTTCTGCGAATACCACAAAAAGCAATAGCCAGAGTCCGCCATTTTCTACATAAAACTGTGGCTGTAATAAATCAGTCCAAGTAAATAAACTCAAGTAAAATGGCATGCAGCTATTTTTATAAATTATCCTTCTAATTCGCCTTCCCACTTGCTGACTACCGTAGTGGCTAGAGCATTCCCCACCACATTAGTGGCGGAACGGAACATGTCACAAAAATGATCAATCGGTAGAATCAACGCAACCCCTTCAGGAGGAATCCCGAACATAGAACAAGTTGCCAGCACAATTACTAATGAAGCCCTTGGAACACCTGCAATTCCCTTGCTGGTTAGCATGAGCACTAGTAACATGGTTAACTGAGTCCCTAAATCAAGGGGAACGCCATATGCCTGCGCAATCGCTAAACTGGCAAAAGTCATATACATCATACTGCCATCCAAATTGAACGAATATCCTAATGGCAATACAAATGAGACAATCTTATCCTTACAACCAAAGCGTTCTAATTCCTCCGTCAATTTAGGAAATACAGCTTCACTGCTAGTGGTACTGAATGCAATTAATAAGGGCGACCCAATATGTTTCAGCAGCCCTTTCAATCGGCTACCTAGGATCAAATATCCAACTGATAATAAAAGAATCCACAATAAGGCAATCCCCAATAAGAAATACATGAAATAGATAAAGTAAAATTGAAAAATACCTAGCCCTTTTGATGCCACCACAGCAGCTAAAGCGCCAAATACTCCAAAGGGCGCAAACTGCATCACATATCCCACCATTTTTAAAATGATATGCGAAACGGCGTCTAGCGCTTTAATGACAGGCTTGGCATAATCACCCATCGCAGTAGTAGCTACTCCAAAAAAGAGAGAGAACACCACTAGCTGTAATACTTCATTGGTAGCCATCGCTTCTATAAAACTGCGTGGGATGACGTGCTCTACAAATTTCTCCAATGAAAATTCTTGTTTTTTAGAGAGTAAGTCTTGGATTCCTTCATTATCAGCTTGCGAAAGACTAATAAACGAACCGGGTTGTAAAAGATTAACTAACACAAGTCCTATCGTCAAGGATACCAAGGAGGCAGAAATAAACCACAACATAGATTTACCTCCTACCCGGCCCACTGCTCTCAAATCACCTAGCTTGGCAATCCCCACCACCAATGTTGAAAACACCAATGGGGCAATAATCATTTGCACGAGCCGAATAAAAACTTTTCCTAATAATTTTATTTGTGATGAAAAACTTTTGATAAACTCAGGAGATGCTGATTCATGCACCGCATAACCTACGCCAACTCCCAGGATCATTGCAACCAAGATATACTGCGTGAGTCGATTTTTTTTATTCATGGCAATTCGTTTTATAAGGCAGGAATTCGAAAATCGGTAAAAAATAACGTTTCCCCAAAGGGAATTTCTTATCTTACTCACAAATAGGAATCACATGTCTACCCCCTCCTTCAAACCTACGCTAGGATTACTAGATGGCACTATGATAGTTGCCGGATCAATGATTGGTTCTGGTATTTTTATTGTGAGTGCAGATATCACCAGAAATGTTGGAAGTGCTGGTTGGTTGATTGCCGTTTGGCTCATCACAGGCTTCATGACTTTAACGGCAGCAGTTAGTTATGGGGAATTGAGCGGCATGTATCCAAAAGCAGGCGGACAATATGTCTATCTAAAAGAAGCCTACAATCCATTAATGGGGTTTTTATACGGATGGAGTTTTTTTGCTGTCATTCAAACGGCCACCATAGCTGCCGTAGGTGTAGCCTTCTCTAAATTTTTAGCCTACCTAGTACCAGAACTTGGCAATAACTACTTTTTATTTGATGCCGGAATTGTGAAAGTTTATTCTGGACAACTCGTATCAATTTTCATCATTGTGTTATTAACCATTATTAATTCACGTGGTGTAAAAGAAGGCAAACTGATTCAAACCCTATTCACCAGTGCAAAACTTTTAGCACTTTTTGGATTGATTGTATTTGGCTTTCTATTAGTAAAGGAAAGCTATTGGGCACAAAACTGGCAGACCGGATTCCAAGCATCACAAAATAGTGGCGTGAAAGATGCGCAAGGTGTATTATCGCCAGGGAGTTGGTCACCCATTGGAGGAGCTGCACTGTTAGGAGCTATAGCTGCCTCAATGGTAGGATCCATTTTTAGCAGTGACGCCTGGAACAATGTCACCTTCATTGCAGGTGAAATGAAAAATCCACAACGCAATATTGGACTCAGTTTGTTTCTAGGCACTTTGATAGTTACAGTCATTTATGTTTCGGCCAATTTGATGTATCTACATGTGTTACCACTTAATGCCTTGGCATTCCCCGCCGATGACCGTGTGGCTGTTGCAGCTGCCAATGTGATTTTCCCCTCCTTTGGAACAACACTGATTGCGTTACTCATCATGGTTTCTACTTTTGGTTGTAATAATGGGTTGATTATGGCTGGCGCACGCGTTTATTACAC
>CAYFLE010000182.1:0-3040 GCA_964343645.1 uncultured Chitinophaga sp.
AGGTAGTGTAAGGCTAATTTGGATTTTGAAATTCCTCCAGCGGGCTTCATGCCTATCATTTTACCCGTTTTATAATAGTAGTCGCGAATGGCTTCTAACATGGTCAAAGTAACAGGCATGGTAGCGGCCGGTTGAATTTTACCCGTAGATGTTTTGATAAAATCTGCACCTGCATGAATGGCAATATCACTGGCTTTTCTTACTTGTTCTAGCTTCCCTAACTCACCCGTTTCCAAAATTACTTTTAAACGTGCCGTACCACAGGCTTCTTTAATACTAGCAATTTCATCGTACACGTAATTGTATTCACCCGCATGAAATTTACCTCGGCTGATCACCATATCAATTTCGTCAGCACCTTCCTCAACAGCAAATTTTGTATCCGCAAGTTTTATGGGCAAACTGGATTGACCGCTGGGAAAGGCGGTGGCTACTGATGCAACTTTGATATCCGATCCTAAAAGTGCAGTTTTCGCGATACTAACCATGGATGGATACACACAAATAGCAGCAACAGTTGGTAGCCCAGGAATATGTTCGTGAAGTTGTTTAGCTTTTACGCAAAGTTGCTCCACTTTGCCAGGCGTGTCTTTTCCCTCCAAAGTAGTTAGGTCGATCATACTCAATACCATGCGAAGTCCCTGCTTTTTACTGTCTCCTTTGATACTCCGCTTGGTGAATTTGACAGTTCGTTCCTCCGTACCCGTCTGATCGATGGGAGGATGGTTTAAAATCGTATGGTCGAATAAGTGTTTTTTACCAGCCATCAATTAAAGGCCTTTGAATAGTTAAAAGTAAAACTAATTCCCTATCATTGTTGTCCGTATTTTTTTCCAATTAAAACTTTTGCTATGCGATTGAAGAAATTTCTCGCGCTGATCTTACCGCTGGTTATTGGCAGTACTGCATCATTTGCGCAAGCTACATTTCCTGAAAATGGAGTAGCCGATCCACGTACTGGGTACTACGCTTTTACACATGCGACGGTTGTCAAAGACAATGCAACTACATTGTCTGACGCAACCTTGGTGATCAGAGATGGTCGTATTGTTTCAGTAGGTATCGGAATGCCTGTTCCAGCAGGTGCAGTTGAAGTAGACTGCCGTGGTAAATTTATCTACCCCTCATTTATTGATCTATATGCTGATTATGGGATTCCTTCTACTCAGCAACGTCAACCCGGTCAAGCTTTTGATTTTTTTCGTTCTTCACAAATCGAAACAAACTTAAAAGGCCCTTATGGATGGAACCAATCCATACGTAGTGAGCAACAGGCGCATACGGTTTTCACTTCCGATGAAAACAAAGCAAAGGCTTTGCGTGAATTGGGCTTTGGATCGGTGCTAAGCCATGTGAGAGATGGGATTGCCAGAGGAACGGGTACCTTGGTGACATTGGCTAATGAAAAAGAAAATTTATTGATTATTAAAGACCGAGCATCGGCTCATTATTCTTTTAATAAAGGCAGCTCTTCGCAAACCTATCCAAGTTCTATGATGGGAATGATTGCTTTATTGCGTCAAACCTATCTAGATGCAAATTGGTATAAATCGCAGCCGCAAGAAGAAGGGTATAATTTGACATTAAAGTCCTGGAACGAAAATCAAGGTTTGCCACAGATTTTTGATGCGAGTGATAAATGGAATGATCTTCGTGCTGATAGAATTGGAGATGAGTTTGGTGTTCAATATATCCTGAAAGCGGGACAAAATGAATACCAACGTGTCAATGAGATGAAAGGAACCAATGCGTCCTTCATTCTCCCATTAAATTTCCCCGTGGCACAAGATGTTGAAGACCCTTCGGATGCCCGGTTTGTGGCATTAAATGATATGAAGCATTGGGAACTAGCCCCAACACAACCTGCTTCTTTTGAAAAAGCAGGAATACCTTTTTGTTTGACTACTTCTGATTTAAATAATGTCAGCCAGTTTGGACGTAATCTTCAAAAGGCAAGAGAATATGGATTGTCTGATGCAAAAGCGTTTGAAGCGCTTACTAAAACACCCGCGGAGATGCTGGGTGTATATGACAAGGTGGGAAGTCTTGATAAAGGTAAACTCGCAAACTTTTTAGTGACCACTGGTCCACTTTTCCAAGACAAAACAGTGTTATTGCAAAATTGGATACAAGGAGTTAAGTACACCTTGAAAGAAGATGCGGGTAATGTGGCAGGCACCTATCAGTTAATTGTTACTGCGCCTACCAATAAAGAAACCTATACGTTGGAGATAAAATCTGCAGGGGGGTCAACATTATATGCCAAAGACACGCTATTATCTCGTTTCAGTTTTGATGGAAAGCAAGTGAAAATAAATTTTGCACCTGCTCCTGTGAGACAGCGTCCCGCCTTTGATAGCACTCGTAGAGGAATGGGTGGTATGGCAGGACGTTTCCCAGGAATGGCAGAGCAGCCATTACCTGTCACTGCTACGCGGTTGAGTGGTGTTTCGAATGGTGCAGAGTGGAATGGAGTAGGAACAGACTCACTAGGTAATCCGCTTACCTGGACAGCCACTTTAGTTAAACAAACTGTGCCTACGCTGGATAGTGTTCGGAAAAAAGAAGTGCCTGCGGTAGGAAAAGTGGTTTTCCCATTCTTGCCTTTTGGTTGGGAAGAGGGTCAGCAGCCTAAAACAGAGACCATTCTTATTCGTAATGCAACGGTTTGGACTAATGAAAAACAAGGAGTCATTAAAAATGCAGATGTGTTATTGCGCGACGGAAAAATTGCCGCAGTAGGACAGGGCTTAACAGCACCAGATGCTCGCGTGATTGATGGAACTGGCAAACACGTTACAGCAGGAATCATTGATGAGCACTCTCATATTGCCGCTGCTTCTATTAATGAAGGCGGTCAATCTGTGACCTCTGAAGTTCGAATTAGCGACAACTTAAATCCAGATGACATTAATATCTATCGTCAATTGAGTGGGGGCGTAACTACTTCTCACATTTTACATGGTTCGGCCAATGTGATTGGTGGACAAACACAATTGATCAAATTGCGTTGGGGAGCCAATGATGATGGATTGAAATT
>CAYFLE010000183.1:0-3029 GCA_964343645.1 uncultured Chitinophaga sp.
CTTTAGCTGCAATGGCCCATGGCCTTGTCAATAGTACAGCGGGCTTTATTGCCGCGCGTGGTGCATTAGGGGCCACCGAATCAGGAAATTTTCCGGCTGCTATCAAAACAATTGCCGAGTGGTTCCCCAAAAAGGAAAGAGCATTTGCCACGGGTATTTTTAATTCGGGTGCAAATATTGGAGCTATTGTTGCTCCGTTGACTGTGCCTTTGATTGCAGAAAGTTATGGATGGAAATGGGCTTTTATTCTCACAGGATTGGTTGGTTTTGTCTGGTTAATTTTTTGGTTTGTTTTATACGAAATTCCTGCCAAGCATAAAAAAATAACCGTACAAGAATTAGCGCATATTAATAGTGATAGTAATGAAGAAGGCGTTTCTGATGAATCAACATTACGAATTTCTTGGGGGAAATTATTAACCTATAAACAAACTTGGGCTTTTGCTATTGGTAAATTTTTAACGGATCCCGTGTGGTGGTTTTATCTTTTCTGGTTGCCTGATTTTTTAGAAAAACAATATGGTCTTACCGGAACCGCCAAATCACTTCCTTTAGCACTTGCTTATACGCTATCTACTATTGGTAGTGTATTTGGAGGATGGCTTCCCATGCAATTAGTTAAAAGGGGCAGTCCCATTTTTAAAGCTAGAAAAACGGCGATGTTGATTTTTGCTATCAGTATTTTACCTGTACTCTTTGCGCAATACCTTGGAAGTTTCAGTATGTGGTTTGCTGTTATTGTTATTGGTTGTGCAATGGGTTCTCACCAAGCTTGGAGTTCAAATATTTTTACTACTGTCAGTGATATGTTTCCTAAATCGGCTACTGCTTCCGTAACGGGTATTGGCGGAATGCTTGGCGCGGTAGGTGGAATATTAATTGCAAGAGGTGCGGGAAAATTATTTGACTATTATAATGCATTGGGAGAAAAAAATACTGGCTACTTCATTATGTTTATTACTTGTGGTGTAGCGTATTTACTGGCTTGGGTGATTATGCATTTTTTGGTTCCAAAATTTAAGGCCATTGATCCGAGATAACTTATACCATGCGGAATAAAATCGTAGCTTATTTTTTACTTTCCTTTTTTCTATCTACAGCCTATGGACAGGTGAGTAAGCAAGTGGATGTCTTTATAACTAATAAGGCATTCATTCCGATAAAGGAATATTTGATAAGTATTCCTTGGTCGCAAATTTTAGAGAAAAATCCATCCATCAATTCAAAGCAACTCGTTGTTACTGCTGCTATTTCAAAAAAACAATTGCCCTATCAACTAGAGTTTAAGGGAACTGAAATCCCTCAAAATCTTCTTGTTCAATTATCCATTGCGGCAGGGGCCACTGAAAAAATAGTAATAGAACAGGGAACGCCCTCTCCAGTAGATAGTAAAACATTTTGCCGGTATGTGCCTGAACGAAAAGATGATTTTGCGTGGGAAAATGATCGTATTGCATTTAGGATGTATGGAAAAGCCTTGGAGGGAACCAAAGAAAATGCCAATGGTATTGATGTATGGGTAAAGCGAACAAATCAATTAATCTTGAATGAACGTTATAAAAGAGGAGAGTATCATATTGATCATGGAGATGGAATGGATTATTATCATGTAGGTATGTCACTGGGTGCTGGTAATATTGCTCCTTATTTTAATGATTCTATTTATTATCCTACTAACTATCGGGAGTGGAAGGTGCTCGACAATGGTCCGCTTCGTTCAAGTTTTCAATTAAGCTATGATCCCTGGGAAGTCAATGGCGAAAAAATTACAATGACCAAGACCATTTCATTGGACGCTGGCATGCAATTAAGTAGAATCGAAGTTTCTTTTTCTTTTAGTAAAACTGATTCTTTGCCAGTGGCAGTTGGGATTATTAAAAGAAATGATCCTGGAACTATTTTACTCGAACAAGCTAACGGACTAATGGCTTATTGGGAGCCTACTCATCTTCAGGATGGCACTACTGGTGTCGGCTGTCTTTTTTTAAGTCCTGTTAAAGAAGTTAAAGTCAATAATCTTCATATGTTATCCATTTCCCAGGTAGCCAAAGGACAACCATTTGTTTACTATGCTGGGGCAGCTTGGGATAAAGCAAGGTTGATTACTTCAGCACCGGCCTGGTTCACCTATTTACAAGGTGTAAGAAATTTAATGATGACTGTTCCGGAAATTAAAATACGTTAATTGTTTTTTACTTAAAGTTGTTCTATGTGCTGTTACAAGTTGAATAATTTGATACACCTTATTGTAGGGGGTACATTTTTCCTCTCCTCCTGTTCACAACCAGAGTATACAATTGAAAAAAATGAACAGTTACTTTCTTATTGTGACACAAAAGCACGATTAACCGCAAAGGAAATAAGTCCAGACTTCACGGCACCTGTTGTCATTAATAAGGGAGATCAAAATTGGACCAAGAATCCTGTTTCTGATTGGCGAAGTGGTTTTTGGCCGGGAATTGAGTGGTATCTTTTTGAAAACACAAAAGATAGTTTTTGGCGAACTGCTGCGGAAAAATCTACCGAACAACTCAAAAAAATTATCGATACGGCAGTAGCAAATCATGATTTGGGATTTCAATTTTTTAATAGCTATGGTAATGGCTATCGCTTAACCAAGAATCCCGTCTATAAAGAAATACTGTTGAGAGCAGCTGATTCATTAGCCACGCTCTTTAATTCGAAAGTGGGTACTATTTTATCATGGCCGGCTAGAGGAAGAGAACGTGGATGGCCTCATAATACCATCATCGATAATATGATGAATCTTGAACTTTTGTTTTGGGCTTCAAAAAATGGAGGCAGGCCAGCGCTATATGATATGGCGTTTAGACATGCTGCTACCACAATGAATAATCATTTTCGATCCGATAAAAGCTCTTACCATGTTTTGGTATATGATACGATAACTGGATTTCCAATAAAAAAAGTTACTCATCAGGGATATGCTGATAATAGTACCTGGGCTAGAGGTCAGGCCTGGTCTGTGTATGGATTTACAATGGCTTTTAGAGAAACAAAACATCGTC
>CAYFLE010000184.1:0-3017 GCA_964343645.1 uncultured Chitinophaga sp.
TAGTTGTTGGAAAAAGAACTTGGGAAGAGGTTGAAAAAATTTTCTTAGATATGGGTTTTAATCGCGCCGCCGCTCCTGGTACTCGCCTAGAAAATATTTTGGAATGGTTAGAAAAAGATCTTGGTGGACCTAATGGTAGGTAAGATTAATAATGAATGCCGCATTATTAATTGATTTTGGAAGCACTTACACAAAGCTGAGAGCCATTGATCTAGATGAGGGACTGATTTTGGCAACTAGTCAAGGGCCATCAACTATTGATTCTGATATTACTATCGGCATGGATGTCGCACTTAGAAACCTGGAAAATCACTTCGGCAAAATTCCAAATTTTTGCTATCGCTTAGCCTCAAGTAGTGCAGCTGGCGGCTTAAAAATGGTAACTATTGGTTTGGTACGTGAGCTTACGATGGAGGCAGCCAAGAGGGCTGCTTTGGGTGCCGGAGCAAAATTAATAGGTACATATGCATATCGATTAAACCTCATAGATATTCAAAACATTATTAGCTCAAAACCGGACATTATTCTTCTTGCGGGAGGGACTGATGGCGGTGACAGTCAGGTTGTAATTCATAATTCAAAATTACTCGGTGAAAGTGCTCTCAATTGCCCAATTATTTTCGCCGGTAATCGAAGTGCAGTTGATCAGGTAACTCTCAATCTTGGTAATAAACATTTAGTTATTAGTGAAAATGTGATGCCTGAATTTGGTGAGTTAAATATCGAACCTACGCGCGCTGTAATACGAGATCTTTTTATAAAAAATATTGTTAATGCTAAGGGGATTAATAAAGCAAAAGATCGCTTTGATTCAGTTTTAATGCCAACACCGGCTGCAGTATTAGAAGGTGCCAGACTTTTAGCAGACGGTGTTGATGGTTTACCAGGTTTGGGTGACCTAATTGTGATTGATCCTGGCGGAGCAACAACTGATGTGCATTCGGTTTCTGACGGCACTCCAAATAAAGAAGGAATTGTGAGTAGGGGTTTAAAAGAGATGCGCCTCAAGAGAACTGTTGAGGGAGATCTTGGTATGCGCCACAACGCCAAAACCATCGTAGAAATTACTGGCATTAAAGAAATTGCCAAAGACGCTAACCTGGATGAGATTGCTGCCACGGAAATTATTAATCTATTTGCAAATGATGTCGATCGTTTACCAGTATCTAATGATGAAATTTACATTGATGAAGCATTGGCAAAAAGTGCTCTAAAGGTTGCAATGCGACGGCATTGTGGATTTACTGAAATCGTGTATACCGCAAATGGACCAGTAACGGCACTTGATGGTAAAGATTTAACAGGAATAAAAACAATTATTGGAACGGGTGGTGTAATAGCTCATAGTCAGCATGCTGAAGAATTATTAAGATCGTGCTTATATGACCCTTTAGAGCCATCATCAATGCGTCCGATTTCTCCGAAAATTTTGATTGATCGAAACTATATACTTTTTGCAGCAGGATTACTGAGTCAGGTTGATCCCAAGGCTGCTCTAAAAATGGCAATTAATTCTTTAAATTAATCATACTTAATTGAATCAGAGGTTTTTATGTCTAACCCTACCCAATTTAATGAGAAAAAAATACCCGAAGATCTTTTTCTTGAAATGCGAAAACAAAATTTACTGAGATGGCCAACTGGTAAAGATGTTCACTTCGAGGATGCAATTAAACGGCAAAAAGAATTGCCAAAAAATAAACGTTTAGATTTGATTATGAGAAGGGCTGTTTTAGAAAATAGATGTCTAGTCCAGCCTCGCGGCGGATTTGGAACATTTGACCAGCAAAAAAATCTCATGAAAGTGATTGATGAAGAGGGATTGGCTGATATTGTGCCTACTACAACTGATAGCTATACACGGAATGAGCAGTTTGCTTTGGCACAAAAAGGCATTGAAGAATCAGAAAAAATGGGACGCTCTTTGTTAAATGGCTACCCCATTGTTAATTATGGGGTATCAAAGGCATCCGAATTGATTGATTCAATTGAAAAACCAGCCATCATGTTGACTGGAACTGCAATGCCAAAATTAACTGGAGAAATTAGCTTTGCTGCTGGTTACACTGGTTATTTGGGCTCGGGTGTTGCCTACACTACTTCCTACATAAAAGAGCTCTCTATTGAGGAGGGGATTAAAAATTATCAATATTTAGATCGGTTATCAGCGATGTATTTAGAGAATGGAGTTGAGTTACATCGCCGCCAACCAGGGTTCTTAACTGGAACCAATATACCCCCATGCATAGCAATAATCGTATGCATTGTTGACTTGTTGCTAGCAGCTGAGCAAGGAGTAAAAAATTATGGTCTTGAAATGGGCGAAACGCTTCATTTAGTGCAAGATGCCGCTGCTGTGAAAGCATGCAAACAATTATGTCAGGAATATCTTCATTTAAAAGGACATAAAGATGTATTTACACCAGTCACCCTATTGCATTGGATGGGTGCATGGCCTCACGATGAAGCACAAGCTGCAGCTATGGTGAGTTATGGCGGAACTCTTGCAGCGATTTCAGGGGCTACTTCAGTAACAACTAAAACTTTACACGAGGCTTTTGGTATTCCAACTCCAAAAATAAATGCTGAGGGACTTCGTATGACAAGAATGGCCATTTACTTAGCCAGAAATATTCGCTTGGATTCGATGCCCGAGTTCCAGACCGAAGTAGATTTAATTAAAAGAGAGGTTCGGCCCATAATGGATAAGATACTTGAGATGGGTGATGGGGATGTAGCTATTGGTGTAGTTAGGGCATTTGAAGCGGGTGTTTTAGATATTCCATGGTCACCAAATAAATGGGTGAAGAGTCAAGTAATGCCAGCGCGCGATGTTGATGGATTGTTAAGAATATTTGATCCAGGAAGAATGCCGTTTTCAAAAGATGTTATGGAATTTCATCGAGAAAGATTGGCACTCAGAGCAGAGAAAGAAAACAAGCCTTTTGATATTGATTTGGCAGTATCAAGTGTTTATGAATTATCCGAGCCGTTGAAAAATTTAATGACGGATAAAT
>CAYFLE010000185.1:0-2988 GCA_964343645.1 uncultured Chitinophaga sp.
AATAAAACATTAGTGGCGCAATTGTATGGAGAGTTTCGTCAGTTTTTCCCAGACAATGCAGTGGAGTATTTTGTTTCTTACTATGATTACTACCAACCGGAGGCGTATATGCCAGTTAGTAACACCTATATCGAAAAAGATTTATCCATCAATGAGGAGTTAGATAAACTTCGGTTACGTGCCACTTCTAGTTTACTCAGTGGGCGAAGAGATATCATTGTAGTTGCATCAGTAAGTTGTATTTATGGAATGGGTAACCCCGTGGATTATATGAACGGGATTATTCGTTTGGAAAAAGGGCAGGTGTTGTCTCGCCAAGCCTTTCTACATGCCCTAGTCAATGCATTATACAATAGAACGGTTTTGGAGTTTGATCGAGGAACCTTTCGTGTAAAAGGAGACACCGTTGACATCAATATTCCTTATTTAGATGTTGCCTATCGGATTCAATTTTTTGGTGACGAAATTGAATCAATTGAAACCATTGAAGTAGCAACAGGTAAAAAGATTGCTACCATGGAGAATGTAGCTATTTTTCCTGCTAATCTTTATGTAGCACCGAAAGATATTTTACAGCAAGTCATCTATGAAATACAAGATGAAGCGCTCGCACAAGAAAATTATTTTAAGCAACAAGGAAAATTGATCGAAGCGCAACGATTGAAAGAACGCGTCAATTACGATTTAGAGATGATTCGTGAATTAGGGTATTGCAGTGGTATTGAAAATTATTCTCGGTTTTTTGATCGTCGTAAACCGGGTACCCGGCCGTTTTGTTTACTTGATTATTTTCCTGCTGATTTTTTGATGATGCTAGACGAAAGTCATCAAACTATTCCACAGATCAGTGGCATGTATGGCGGCGATCGAAGTAGAAAACTGACATTGGTAGATTATGGATTTCGATTACCCTCTGCGCTCGATAATCGTCCGCTTAATTTTCATGAGTTTGAGTCCTTACAAAATCAAGTGGTATTTGTATCCGCCACGCCAGGTAATTATGAATTAGAAAAATGTGAAGGGGTAGTGGTGGAGCAAGTGGTACGCCCAACTGGGTTACTCGATCCTCCTATTGAAATTCGTCCGAGTAAAAACCAAATTGATGATTTGCTGGATGAAATTGATAAACGCGTAAAAAAAGGAGATCGCGTATTAGTAACTACTCTTACTAAGCGAATGGCCGAAGAAATGAATAAATACTTGCATCGTATTGATATTCGGTCTACCTATATTCATAGTGATGTGGATACCCTAGAGCGCGTACAAATTTTGCGTGCGTTACGCTTGGGACAAATTGATGTATTGGTTGGCGTTAACTTACTACGCGAAGGATTAGATATTCCCGAAGTTTCATTGGTGGCTATTTTAGATGCGGATAAGGAAGGATTTTTAAGAAATGAAAAATCATTGACGCAAACAGCGGGCCGTGCCGCTCGTAACGTAAATGGGTTGGTTATATTTTATGCGGATAAAGTGACCGACAGCATGCAAAAGACCATTGATGAAACGAGTCGTCGTCGTGCCAAACAGATTGCCTATAATGAAGAGCATGGGATTATTCCAACTACTATTCAAAAGTCTACACAGGAAATATTTGCGCAGACATCTGTACTAGATATCAAAGAGGAGAATAACGAGTTAATCTCGGGTCCCATTCAATTGTCGCTTTCGGCAGTATTAGATGAGCAGGTTGAATATAAAACGGTGCCTCAATTGGAAAAAGCCATCAAACAAGTACGTAAGGAAATGGATAAAGCCGCCCAACGACAAGACTATATGGAGGCGGCCAGTTTACGGGACGAAGTGTATCGTTTAGAGGGTTTATTAAAGGAGATGAAGGCCTGAATTCCCTAGGGGAATAGTACCTTAGCAACATGGAGAAAAAAGTGTTTTTACTGGATGCATTTGCACTGGTATTTCGTGCCTACTATGCCTTGATCAGAAGTCCTCGGTTGACTTCAAAAGGGAAAAACACCAACGCCCAATTTGGATTTACCAATGCCTTGATTGATTTGATCAATAAACAAAAGCCTTCTCATATGGCGGTTTGTTTTGATACCGCAGCTCCAACCGAACGTCATACAGATTTTGCCGATTATAAAGCCAATCGCCAGGAAACACCTGAAGATATTTTAGAAGCCGTTCCGGATATTAAGCGAATCATTCAAGCATTCAATATCCCCATTATTGCGAAAGATGGATTTGAAGCTGACGACGTAATTGGCACCCTCAGTAAACAAGCCGAAAAAGCAGGCTATGAAGTGTACATGGTAACGCCTGATAAAGATTATGGCCAACTGGTATCCGAAAAAATAAAAATTTATAAACCTGCATACGGGGGAAATGATGCAGAAGTATTAGGTCCTGCCGAAGTATGCGCAAGGTGGAATATCAGTGAAGTGCATCAAGTAATTGATATGTTAGGGATGATGGGCGACGCAGTGGATAATATTCCTGGTATACCTGGCGTGGGAGAAAAAACAGCGGCTAAATTTTTACAAGAATATGGTTCCTTAGAGAATACACTCGCTAATGCGGATAAAATAAAAGGAGCAATGGGGGAGAAGGTTCGCAAGGGAAAAGACCTCGCAGTTCTCTCTAAAAAATTAGCAACTATTATTACGAGTGTTCCCGTTGAATTCCATGAAGAGGATTTTAAATTAAAGGAATGGAATAAGGAGGAACTGAAATCTATTTTTGCAGATCTTGAATTTAGAACATTAGGGAAGCGTTTATTAGGCGAGGATTTTACTCCACCACCATCTCCACGTTCTGTTGTAGAGAAAGAAATGCCGCAAGGGATCCAAACTGATTTGTTTGGCAATATTATTGAAACGACTCCAGTGGCTACCGCTCCAACTGAATCTAGTGAAGCGAATGAAGAAGAGGAGGAAGAAGTAACACAGGTGGTTGATAAAAACATTCATAATACACCTCATCATTACCTATTAGTAGAAGGAGATGCTGCTATTGAGGATTTAGTGAAAA
>CAYFLE010000186.1:0-2978 GCA_964343645.1 uncultured Chitinophaga sp.
CAAAGTTTAAAACCTTTGGTTGTGGATCTGCTATTGCTTCCTCTTCCTTAGCTACTGAGTGGTTAAAGGGTAAATCGGTAGATGAAGCGGTGAAGATTGATAACATGACCATTGTAGAAGAGCTTAATCTTCCCCCAGTAAAAATTCACTGCTCTGTATTAGCCGAAGATGCAATCAAGGCAGCAATCAACGATTATCGCAAAAAGAACGGATTAGAAGAGTTACAATTTGAAGAGCGTCCCGTTCACTAATTGCTTAAAATGAGTACAGAAACACTAACTACTGCGGCTCCTACAGAAATGGCTAACACCATTTATGTAAGTGATAAGGCGCGTGTAAAAGTGCTTCAATTACTTGCAGATGCTGGGGTGGCAGATGATCCTTCCTATTTTTTACGTGTAGGCGTTGTGGGAGGTGGTTGCTCTGGCTTAAGCTATAAGTTAGATTTTGATAACGAAAAAAAACCCATGGATCAGGAGTTTGAAGACAATGGGATTCGCGTGATAACTGACTTAAAGAGTTTTTTGTACTTAGTGAATACCACTCTTGATTTTTCAGATGGTCTTAATGGAAAGGGTTTCTATTTCAGTAATCCCAATGCCAGCCGCACTTGTGGTTGTGGTGAAAGTTTTGCCGTTTAAAATCTGTTAAAGGAATGAAATTCAGGGCCGCTTTGTAAAAAGCGGCCTTTTTGTTGTGGCTATATTAGTATTTTAGCAACCATGTGGGCCTTATGTAAAAAAGAGTTATCGCAGTTTTTTAGCAGCTTGAGTGGACCAATCGCTATTGCCTTGTTTTTAATTGTTAATGGCTTGGTCCTATTTGTGTTTGAAGACAATGTGCTTGATTTTGGATATGCCACACTAGATCGCTTTTTTGAATTAGCACCTTGGGTGCTATTATTATTGATACCTGCCATCACAATGCGAAGTTTTGCAGAGGAATTTCGAACAGGAACCTGGGAGGTGCTTCGTACACAGCCATTGACTGATTGGCAAATTGTTGTTGGAAAATTTATTGGAGCCTATGCAGTAGTGTTGATTGCTTTATGCCCCACACTACTTTACTCTTTTATTATTGATTTGCTTTCGGCTGATCAAGGATTAGATTGGGGGGCCGCCATAGGATCCTATTTGGGATTGTTTTTTTTAGCCGCTGTATTTACTTCCATTGGGATTTGGTGTAGTAGTGTAACCGCAAATACAATTGTTGCCTTTCTATTGGCTTCCATAGGCACAGCTACCTTGTACTATGGTTTTCATGCGATCAGTTTGTTGCCAACTCTTCCAACTGGCATAGATTATTGGATTGAATGGGCGGGAATCGACTTTCATTACCGAAGCATCAGTCGTGGACTTCTTTTGAGTACTGACTTGATTTATGTGATTAGCTTATGTTTTTTATTTTTTGTTTTGACCATTCGTAATCTTCAAGCCCGCCAATGAAAAAACTGCAACATTGGATGGTGGTTCACCAATTAGGTGCTTTAGTGGCCATTGGTTTGATTTTGATTGTCAATGTCATTTCTTATCAGGTTTCTTTCCGACTCGATTTAACGGCCGAAAAAAGATATTCTATTGATTCAACTGGTCGTGCATTAGTACAATCCTTGGATGAGGAAGTAGAGATACTTGTTTTTTTGAAAGGAGACTATCCCTCTGGCTTTAGAAAATTAGCAGCAAGTACGGGTCAATTTCTTTCGCTATTGCAGGCGGAGAACCCCTCTCAATTTCGCTATCATTTTGTTTCACCCCTTGATGAAATCAGCAATGGAAAATTATGGGGAGACTCTTTGGTAAAATTAGGAGCGCTCAATATTAATTTGACTGTGCAAAAAAAAGCAGGGCAGTCGAGTAATATTATTTTTCCTGTGGCCCTCCTGCGTTATAAAGGACAACAAATTTTGATCAATTTGTTGCCGGGTGCTAGTCGTTCCATTTCACAAGTGGAACTAAACCAGGCCGAAGCGATGATGGAATATCAGTTCATTAGTTCCATCAATAAATTAGTACATCCCACTCGTCCAGGAGTTGCTTATGAAACGGGACATGGGGAGCCAATGGATGAACGAACCTATCAATTACGAGTGGCTTTGCAGGAGGGATATGATTTGCGTACACTTGATATTACTCGTCAACCTATCGTTCCTGCCGGGGTGGATGTGTTATTACTAGTAAAACCCACGTTGCGGTTTAATGAAAAAGACAAATACAAATTAGATCAATTTGTGATGCGTGGCGGTAAGTTGATTTGTTTTATGGATCACTTGGTAGCAGAGATGGATAGTTTTGCGCGCAAGCCTGATCTGGTTGCTTTTGATCGGGACCTAAATTTAGAAGATCTTTTTTTTAGATATGGCGCTCGTATCAATCCTAATTTGCTCATGGATTTACGATGTGAAGTCAGCTATATTCAAGTTGGAGGTACAGCTCAGCAGCCTCAGAATGAATTTTTACCATGGAATTATTTTCCATTGGTTGCAGCCCCTGCTGCAGATACTAAATTAAAGACAGCAGGTTATGTGTCGATGCGCTTTGCAAACTCTATCGATACCGTGTTAACACCTGGCGTCAGTAAGACTCCATTATTAGCTAGCTCTACACGCGCTCGTGTGATTGCTACACCTGCATTGATTTCACTCAATGAAAACAGCACATTGCCCGAGAACAAGCTGTTTAATCGGGAGGCAATTCCTACTGCTTATTTATTGGAGGGCCAACTTACTTCTTTATTTAAAAACAGGGCTTATGCCTCACTAGCTGATTCGCTAACACCTGCTAGCGTTTCATTTATTCCACAAACTGAAAAAGGCGCTGTGATTTTGGTAGCCGATGGTGATGTAGTACTCAATGACTATTTACCGGCAGTCAATGAGCAGGGGCAGTATGACCCTCAAGCACCATTGGTTCCTACTGAAATGGGATGGAATAAGTATACCCAGTTTGAATATCTCACGGGAGGAGATGCGGGTAAATATT
>CAYFLE010000187.1:0-2952 GCA_964343645.1 uncultured Chitinophaga sp.
GGTCATGCAGCGTACATCCGTGCACAATGGCATGATGGCCGATGGAAACGGAATTGCCAATGGTGGTCCCACATTTTTCAAAAGTGCAATGGATACAGGCGCCATCTTGGATATTCACTTTGTTTCCCATTTTAATAAAGTTGACATCCCCGCGTACAACCGCATTGAACCAAATACTACAGTCTGCCCCCATTTCAATGTCTCCTACCAAGGTAGCATTGGGAGCAATAAAACAGTTAGGGCCTAATTGGGGCGTTTTTCCTCGAACCGATAGGATTTGTGCCATCGTATTTTTTTTGCAAAGTAGGGAAATTTCAAAAGGTCGATATTTGTGTCTCCATTTACCCATGAATACCCGCGAACTCTTTTACCGTCACTTGGCTCAAACCTCTCCAGCGCCGCTGGAATTGGAAATTGTGCGGGCAGACTGTGCCAGTTTATTTGATGCTGCGGGAAAAGAATATATCGATTTGATTGGGGGAATCAGTGTAGCCAATGTGGGACATCGTCATCCAAAAGTGGTAAAGGCGATCCATGCACAGGTAGATAATTATTTACATGTGATGGTGTATGGTGAACTGGTTCAAAGTCCACAAGTACAATATGCCGCTAAATTGGCTTCACTCTTACCCGATACCTTGCAGGCAGTTTATTTTACGAATTCGGGTACGGAAGCGATTGAAGGTGCTATGAAATTAGCCAAGCGTGTCACTGGGCGCACGCGTATCCTGTCTTTCAAAAATTCTTATCACGGTTCTACTCAAGGGGCGTTGAGTATTATGGGAGACGAATATTGGCGCAATGCATTTCGTCCGTTGTTGCCAGATGTTTGGTCGTATACATTTAATTCAACCGAAGCAGTAGCGGCTATCAATGATCAAACGGCTTGTGTGATCATGGAAACAGTGCAAGCAGAAGCAGGAATTATTCATCCTAAGCAAGAATGGATCCAAGCCGTTCGAAAAAAATGTAGTGAAACCGGAACACTACTCGTACTCGATGAAATTCAAGCGGCCTTTGGCAGAACCGGTCAACTATGGGCGTTTCCCAATTATGAGGTGGTGCCCGATATTCTTGTGCTAGGAAAAGCGTTGGGAGGCGGGATGCCTTTGGGGGCTTTTATTGCGGATAAAAAACACATGGATCAACTCACCGATGCACCGGTGCTGGGACATATCACCACTTTTGGCGGGCATCCGGTTTGTTGTGCAGCTGGATTAGCCGCCCTCGAAGCTTTACTAGACGAGGGATGGATGGATCAAGTACGTGCGAAAGAAAAATTACTACATCAACTCCTGCAACATAAAAATATTCGAGCGGTGCGTAGTGCTGGGCTTTGGATGGCGGTAGAATTTGAAAGTTTTGAGCAATGCAAAAATGTGATCGACTATTGTATCACGCGAGGTGTATTAACCGATTGGTTTTTGTTTGCGTCTAATTGTTTACGAATATCTCCGCCGCTATTGATTCACGAAAAGCAACTTGAAAAAGCAGCGTCCATTATTTTGGAAGCCTGTGAGCAATTATAAAATGGCCGTAGCAAACCATTGATAACAGAGTGCTGCTAAAGCACCGCCGGCAATGGGCCCTAGTACCGGAATCCAACTATAAGACCAGTCGCTATCTCTTTTCCCCGGTATGGGTAATATAAAATGAACAATGCGCGGTCCTAAATCACGCGCGGGATTGATGCCGTATCCAGTAGGTCCGCCGAGACAAAGCCCGACTCCCAATACTAAAAATGAAACAGGTAGTGCATCTAAACTTCCGAGTTTTGTAGCCGCAGGGGAAATACAAAGCGCACAAAAAACAAGTGCAAAGGTTCCAATAACTTCTGTAATTACATTGTTGGCCGATTGACGAAGAGCAGGCGCTGTACAAAACACGGCTAATTTCAAATCGGCATTAGTGGTTTCTGTAAAATGTCCTCGATAAAATAGCCAAACCAGCGTAGCGCCACACATTGCGCCACTAAATTGTCCAGCGATAAACGGGAGAATGTCTGCCGTTTGTATTTTATGGATTAAGGCAAACGCAATAGTTACGGCTGGATTGAGATGTCCTTGTCCATTAAAATGAACAGAGCTATACACTCCTATGAAAACTGCCATGGCCCAGCCCAGTGTAATCACTAACCAACCGGCATTTTGTCCTTTTGATTTTTCTAGTAAGACATTAGCCACTACACCTCCGCCAAATAAAAGCATCAAGGCGGTACCAATGAATTCGCTTAAAAAAATTTGCATAGATATTATTTTAAATTTTAGTCATTCGCCCAAGCGATGGATGCTTTAACAGCGCGTTGCCATCCCTTGCGTAATTGTTGTCGAGTAGTTGAATCTATTGTGGGTTCAAATACCGCTTCGGATTTCCAAAGGGCTCGTAGTTCTTCTTTATTTTTCCAATAACCAACGGCTAGCCCTGCTAAATAAGCGGCACCTAGTGCGGTGGTTTCCGTAATAACGGGTCTCACCACTTTACAGTCTAACACATCGGATTGAAACTGCATGAGTAAACTATTGACCGTGGCCCCTCCATCCACGCGTAATTCTAAAATGGGAATTTTTGCATCGGCTTGCATCGCTTGTAATAAATCGGCCGATTGATAGGCAATGCTGTCTAGCGAAGCGCGTGCAATATGCGCTTGATTGGTACCGCGTGTCAATCCAAAAATAGTACCGCGTGCATAGGCATTCCAATAAGGAGCACCGAGTCCTGCAAAGGCAGGTACTACAACTACGCCTTGGCTATCCGGAACACTTGAAGCTAATTTTTCAATATCGGGTGCACTATGAATTACTTTCAACTGATCACGCAACCATTGCACTACTGCCCCGCCAATAAAAACAGATCCTTCCAATGCATATTCAGTTTTTCCATCGAGTTGCCAAGCAATGGTGGTCAATAAATTATTGGTAGACTGAATGGCTTTCTCCCCCGTATTCATGAGCA
>CAYFLE010000188.1:0-2934 GCA_964343645.1 uncultured Chitinophaga sp.
GACAAAGAGTATGCAGCTGGCACCTATCGAATAGATTTTGATAGTGACTTGTTGCCGCCTGGATTATATTATGCGCGTTTGCAAAATGGAATTACCCAGCAGGTACGTGCTATGATGAAAGTGCGATAAGATTAGTCGGTTAATCGATGACCGGCATTTACCCAATCTGTAATTTTTTGTTTATCCAAGGTTGTCAGCTGCCCATTTTGTGGCATGTAGGTAGGCAAGCCATTGACGCAGCGTAATCGAATACGATCCCAGGTAGCCACAATACTGGAATCCGTATCTAAATTTTTTCCGCCACTTGCTCCACCATTTAAATGACAGGGTCCGCAATAGCCGGTGATTAATTGTTTAACCGGTGCATATTTAGCGCCGTAAGCAGGGATATTTAAATGCACGGTATCGCTACAACCTTTCTGATTAATTACTTTGACAATGTAATTGCCAGCCGCCAAGCCAGAAAAAATAGGACTGTCCTGCGGCGCACCATTATTGACGGCATATTTTAACGTGTCTCCTCTTGGATAAATAACTGTAATGCTCCCATTATTTATCCCTCCCACGGCTGCTGCTTTTACCGTCTGGATATCATAGGCCGTTCCCAAACAAGGATCCGGTCCCTTGTCTTTGTTGCAACTAACATAAGTGAGCAGTAATAGCATACTTATGATACCGGTGAGAAATTTGCTTACAGTGTGGGGGGCTTTGCTCATTACTCTAATTTAAAATAATTTTTTAAGTGACGATGCTCCTTTTTAAATTTGCAACAAAGTTTCAAATTATTAAATGAAGCGCATTCATAAGGGGTTTGTTTTGGGGTGTTTTTTTCTGCTCGTCAATTTATTTATTGTCCATGCACAACCGGTAAAAGGATTCGCCGTATCGGGTCGAGTTGTCAGTGCCGGTAGCGGGGAAGCGTTGCCCGGGGCCGTTATTACATTGGTAGACCTAAAACGAAGTGTGTTAACAGATCAAAACGGAAATTATCAGATTGCACAAATCTCCGTAGGTCATCATGTGTTGGAAATTTCATATGCTGGTTTTGCCACGATAGTCGTGCACATTGAGCTAACTAATTCAATACAAAAGGACATTTCCCTGAAACCCAATTACAAAGAAAACCAAGAAGTGGTTGTTACGGGCACCACCTCACCAACCTTTATTCGAAAAACGACTACACCCATTTCAATTTTTAGACAAGTTGATTTGCAACAATCGGTATCCTCCAATATTGTAGATGCCTTAAGTCGTGTTCCTGGCGTATCTCAATTAACAACTGGTCCTGCAATAGCAAAGCCTATCATTAGAGGATTAGGCAGTAATCGTGTCATCGTGGTCAATGATGGAATTCGCCAAGAAGGTCAGCAATGGGGAGATGAACACGGTTTGGAAATTGATGAGGCTAGTGTGAATCGAGTAGAAATTTTAAAAGGTCCTTCCTCTTTGCTCTATGGAAGCGATGCATTGGCGGGTGTTATACATTTTCAATCGGCTCCACCGGTTGAAGAAGGTGCATTAAAAGGAAAACTGGTTACAGGTTATCAAACCAATGGAGGACTTTACAGCACACATTTCCAAGTAGCAGGAAATAGAAATGGAGTAAACTGGAGTAGTTATGCAAGTATTAAATCTGCAGGCGATTACTCTAATCCAGTAGATGGGAAAGTGCTCAATGCTCGTTTTCATGAATTGAATTCGGGCGGACAAATTGGGATCCATAAAAAATGGGGCTATTCTAACCTACTAGTGTCTACTTTTTCTCAACGATTAGGTATCATAGAGGGTGAGCGAGATCGGTTAACGGGTCGTTTTCTTTTATTTGCAGGAAGTCCATTAGAGCGAGTAGCTACTGCTACTGATTATATAGGCAGAACGGCTTGGGTGCCGAATCAACAGGTTCAGCATTTTAAACTGGTGTCAGATAATTCTATTGCCATTCAAAAAAGTAGATTAAAATTTTCGCTTGGTTTTCAACAAAACGTAAGAAAAGAATTTGGTGACCCCGTGCATCCAACTGTCAGTGGGATATTTTTTGATTTGGGTACACTCAATTATAATCTTCATTGGCAATTACCGGAAAAAAAGGAGTGGCATACCACCATTGGTGTCAATGGGATGAAACAACAAAATACCAACAGAGGCGAGGAGCGATTGATTCCCGACTATCATCTTTTTGACGCAGGACTTTTTTTATTTACACAGCGAACGGAAAATAAGATTTCTTGGAGTGGGGGTATACGAATGGATATGAGATCCCTTCAAGGGTTAGTTACGGCTGAGGATGGGCAAGTAAAATTTAATGCGTTCCATCGTAATTTTTCTAATTGGTCGGGTAGTGTGGGGTTGAGTTATGAACCTATTTCGGCTTTGGTATTGAAGGCCAATCTATCTAGGGGATTTCGCGCACCATCCTTATCAGAACTAGCAAGTAATGGGGCGCATGAAGGAACTAATCGATATGAGGTAGGCAATCGTGATCTTGCATCTGAAATAAGTTGGCAAGCAGATGTGGGTCTCCAAACGGAATCGGAACATGTGAGTATCGCAGTCAATGCTTTTCGTAATCTGATCAGTCATTTTATTTTTTATCGAAAGTTGGTTGCCCAGGCAGGAGGAGACTCACTCATACACCAAGGGGGCGAAGAATTAACTGCATTTGCTTTTGACCAGCAGGGTGCGCGCTTGCAAGGTATTGAGGTGACAATAGACGTACACCCTCACCCTATACACTGGTTGCATTTTGAAAATAGTTTTTCTCTTGTTCGGGGAAAATTTGATCGTGCTATCGACCCAGCAGTGCCCGGTAGTAATCAACTACCATTATTGCCTGCTCCTAGGTGGAATAGTGAAATAAGAGGGGATTTTGAAAAGGGGTGGGGTGCTATTAGGCAGCTGTATATAAAATTGGTCGCCCAACAAACATTTGCGCAG
>CAYFLE010000189.1:0-1971 GCA_964343645.1 uncultured Chitinophaga sp.
GATATAATGTTGACTCCTTAGATGAAAGCAAGTTTCCAACACTCTATGAATACAATACAAAAGAGCAAAAATTAAGCCCAAGCACCGGAGCGTATGCATCTAGAGCCACTGAACTAGGCAGTTACCAACTAGGAAGAAGCACACCGATCTTTTCTCCAACAGGTGGTATGAAAATTAATGCAACAGGACTAGCCACTTATATGATCATGCATAGCAAACATGGAAAATACAAGGGAGGAAGAATTCTTCGCAAAAAAACTTCAAAGTTGATGCAGACTCCACTTACCAATGACGGAACAGACCATTATGGATTGGCACTTTGGAAAACAACAAAATTGATCCCCGGAATTGAATTAACTGGACATACTGGTTCAGCCTATGGATTGAATAGTGCATTATTTTTTAATCCGAAGAAAAACTTTGGTATGGTGGTACTCTGTAACGGTAGCAAAGTTGTATACAAAGACGGATACCCAACCATCATAAGCGCAGCGCTCAATATTCTCTATGAAGGTTTGTTAAAATAGCAATCAATTACTTTGTCTCGTCCAGATATCAGTTCGGCCTATTAGCGTAACTCCAATATAGCCACGAACACTCAGTGTATTATTATCTTTCATTCGGATGATACAATCGTAGGTTTTACCATTTTTGGGATCGTATATTTTCCCATCTTCCCAAACACCCTCTCCTTTATAGGTAAAGCCCCATACGTTAGTCAACCCTATCAATGGCCGGTTACGCACTTTTGAATCAGGGTGCTTTTTATCTGTTTTTGGCTTTCCCGTAACAGGATCAATAGGATCCCTTAACCAAATGATTTTACCTTGAAAATTACTTCCGTTTTGTACAATCTGAATATGAGCGGTACCCTCTCCGGTTTTCCAAATGCCCAAGATGGAAGTGGGATCAATCTTTTCAGTAAAAGAAGTAGTCAGAAAAAACAGAAACAATAAAGCCAGCGATCGCATAAACAAGATTTAGACATATAAAATTAGGAAGACGATTGATTATTAAAACTGATTTTTAATTGACACGAGTGCTTGATATAACTGATCCAAATCAGTCTGCGAATTGAATGCCTGAATAGAATATCGCAAGAATACTTTTTCACCATGTCGCATCACAGGCACTTCAATTTTATACTCATTGAATAAAATTGACTTGATTCGCTCGGCATCCTTAGTAGGAAGCTGAAAACTACAAAGCTGCAGTATAAACTCTTCTCGTAGTGGAGCCAATGGTTTTGCACCCAATAATTCATAAAAACGAGGTGCATTTTCTAACACAAGCTTTCTACAAGAAGCAGAAACTTTCTCCCAGTTATATTGATGCATAAAATCAAGCGCAGTAGGGATACATAGAAACGCAGAAAAATCACGCGTTCCTTGTGTTTGATGATAATCTAAAAATTGAGAAGTTGAAGGATGATCACTATTATAGCCCCAACTAATTACGAGTGGATCTAATAGCGACTGCCTTTCTCGTTTCGCAAACAAAAAACTACTCCCCTTTGGAGTCATCATCCATTTATGACAGGCCCCTGTATAATAGTCCGCACCTAGATTTGTTAAGTCAAGGGGGATTTGCCCCGGCGCATGCGCTCCATCAATAAAAGTTAGAATACCACGTTGCTGAGCCGCATTAATAATTTGTTCAACGGGAAATCGAAGTGCCGTACTGCTAGTGATATGACTTATAAATATCAATTTAGTTTTGGCAGTCACCCCTTTCACAAATTGTGCAACAAAATCTTCCGCACTTTCTATAGGAAGTTGAATGGGTTGCCTTACATAAGTTGCCCCCGCTTTTTCGCAATAGTACTGCCAGGTTCTATCACAGGCGCCATATTCCAAATTAGTGGTTAATACTTCGTCACCAGGCTTTAGTAATAAACTTTTCGCCACAATATTAACAGCATGAGAGGGATTGACCACGTAGACTAAATCATCAGGATCTGCCTGCAAATAG
>CAYFLE010000189.1:1981-2930 GCA_964343645.1 uncultured Chitinophaga sp.
GCAAGATATTTCAAACCTGTCTCCACAATAAATTGGACAGGTTCTTGCTCAAGTTCTAACTGATATTGTTGATATCGTTCAAAAACAGGTTTGGGACAAGCCCCAAAAGAACCAAAGTTTAGATAAGTGATTCCTGGCCGCAATAAAAATTGCGAACGCAGTTCATCAGAAAAAGCTGCAGACATTGACATTTGACTACAAGTTAACTGAATATAAAATTATTACCGCGATGTCACTTCTTCAAATGCTTCATCATATTCTGCCCGAAGCGTTCCCATCCATCGATCCCAGAAAAGAAAATACAACCCATAGTTGCCGGTAAAATATTTATGGTGTTGATTATGTGAAGTAGACGTGTTAATCCACCTGCCAATTCGAGATTGATGAAATCCCTTTGGGTATAGCTCCCATCCTAAATGACCATACACATTATAGATGATCGATAACAGGAAAAAAATAATCAAATGCGTACGATGAATAGGAAAAATAAAAAGAAACAACGCAAATATGCCTACCTCTAAAAAAGCTTCTAGCGGATGAAATGCATACGCTGCCCAAGGCGAAGGATTAGTTGACCGATGGTGCACTAAATGAAACCATTTGAATAATCGAGGATGATGCATGAACCGATGAATCCAATAGAAATAGGTATCATGAATAAAAAAAAGTACAGGATACAGTAAAAAATAATACCCCCACCCTCGCTCGGCAATGGTTGAATAAAGTTGCGTATACGGACGAACAGCTGGATTAAAAACAATTAACGTGGGAATTAATGCAAACAGCAGGATAGTAAAGGAGGAAAAAAATATCTCCCGGTAATAATCACGATGAGCGGGAAATTTTAGTTGAATTTTTTTATGCTGAACACGTGTTCTCCATAAAACATAAAAAAGAAAAAATGCAATGCCCGCAATCAAATAATAACGACCGCCTACCTGCTTAATAA
>CAYFLE010000190.1:0-2903 GCA_964343645.1 uncultured Chitinophaga sp.
CGGGTTCGATTCCCGCCGACTCCACCAATTTGATCAATGCCGTTTCATGCCGCTCATCGCGTTCGTAGGCAATGGTTAACTTTCTTGAAAAACCCTCTCCATTTGTTCGGATAGTTTTTCATAACGGTTCAGGGTGAGCTTGGTGGGCGTAATGTGTTTTTTTCGGGCATCGGTCTTATCAATCGATAACTTGATGTAACCCATGACATGAAGATTTTTGATGCGTCCATGTAAAGTAGCTTGCGAACCAAGATCATGACTGGTTAATAAATCACCAACCAAAATGGGTTCGGCTCGATCCCATGCCAACATGACTTTGTTGAGCAGTTGCTCTTCAATGAAATCCAATTTTTTACCAGGATTAATACGATCTAGCGTATCTAAGCAATTTAGAAAACGAATATATGAGAGCGAACGATTAGGCATAAAAATGGCGATAAGTTGAACTTTTTTGAGGCTATACTAAAAATTCTGATAAATCAATGACGTCTGTTAAGCACTGTAATGAGCTCTCGAAGTGGAATGCCCCATGATCCGCTGATCTCCTTGCCAATCATGGTGGTTAGCGCCTTACTGTATGCCGTTCTTTTCTTTGCTAACGACTGGACCACACAGTATTTAGAGGCCGCCCCAGGTGTTAACTGGATTTATTTACCCGCGGGCTTAAGGCTTTTTTTAGTTCTGATATTTGGTCTTTCTGGCGCCTTGGGTATTGTTATTTCTTCGGTATTGATAACTCTTTATCGCGATTTGGGAGATGACTATCTAAGCATCATTGGCATTGGTCTCATTTCAGGATTAAGCCCCCTACTTGCAAGGTATTTGACTATTCGAAACCTTAAGATTTCCCCAGATTTAAGCAACCTCAATCTTCCCATCATTGCTGCCTGCATTGTTATTTTTGCCCTGATCAGTTCAATTTTGCATCAGCTCTGGTTTTGGTTAATGGATATTCCAAGCGGTAGCTTCCCAAATACGATCGTCATGATCACTGGCGACATCTTAGGTGCAGTTTTATTGATTGCACTGATTAAAGTATGTATTGATTTGTATAAACGAATCTTTAATCAACAAACACTTCTGTAAGTTTGTAATTTCATTGATGTACCCATTGATGAAACCCATTTTTTCATAATTGATAATGATTCTCATTTAGAATAAGTCCCTTTCCGACAGAAAGGTGCTTATGATTTACAAACAGAAGGTCAAACAAAAATGCTTCATGCTCGGTGCAGTGCTTTGTATCGCATCATCATCAACCTTTGCAGGCGATGGAATCTTTGGTTGGATCTATACCTTAGATCTGCAACCCAAAGGTAAATGGGCATTCGAGCAACGACTTCAATTCAACAAACAACAAGCAGCGGGTACTTATGACTCTTGGTACTCCCGTTCTGAAGTTGAATATGGTGTAAGTAATGATTTTCAGATTGCAGGATATTTGAACGCTTACTACGTCAATGCCAATCAAAACTATACAAATCCTGAAGCGTGTGACGATTTGCCAAGCTGCACAGGCGGGTATCCGGTTCCCTCGTCCCATGATCCGGCAAGTCCATACCGAAAATCTGGGATTGAGGGAGGATCTTTAGAGGCAATTTATCGATTCACTAATCCAGTCACCTCACCCGTTGGGGTTGGCATTTATTTTGAACCCACGATTGGGCGAAATAAAAACGAGCTTGCCGCCAGACTTTTATTGCAATCTAACTTCCTCGACGATCAGCTCGTGCTTGCCGGAAATATCTTGGTAGCAAACGAGCGACTTAAATTTATCGAAAACGGTAATGTTCCAGAATCCATGTTGGATTTTTTAGTCGGTGCCAGTTATCGCTTTGCTCCCCGTTGGCGCGCGGGTGTTGAAGCACGTTTTCATAATGATTACTCCGAACTTAATTTACGCAATCAGATCCAACGCGCAACCTTTGTAGGCCCCAATCTCCAATATGCAACCAAGGATTGGTGGGCAAGCTTTGCATGGCGCTATCAACTCAAAGGTGGGAACTGCATGGGTGGCGGTGAGGCGGAATGCTCAAATGCACGGGTTTGGGATAGTCATACTCTCAACGAGTTTATGTTTAAGTTTGGTATTCCCCTGAACTAATATGCATACAAATTCATCCGTTCTAGCGGTTTTGGCGGGGTGTGTTTTTATTAGCGCCCCCGCTATTGCCAACGCTCGCATTTATGTATCAATCGATCAAATCCAGAAACTTCTTTTTCCAAAAGAAAAATTTGCAAAGCATCCATTCCTAATTACCGATGAGCTTCAAAAGAAGCTCAGGAGTTTTTCAGGGGTGCGCCACCCTTTCAAAGGAGATCGAATCTGGAGGGGATCTAGTGGATCGTGGCTGATTGTTGATGAAGTTCTTGGCAAGCACGAAATGATTACTTATGCCGTGGCACTGCGGCCTAATGGCGAAATATTGGGAGTTGAAATTATGGAATACGTTGAATCCTATGGTTATGAAATCCAAGATCCTCGCTGGCGCAATCAATTTGTCGGCAAAACGCGTAAAGATCCAATCAAACTAAATCAAGATGTTCAGAATATATCGGGCGCAACACTTTCAGCTAAACACGTTACCGACGGCGTAAACCGGGTTATGGCAATTTATGAGATGGTTTTATCGAAAGAATGAGGCGATGCAAAGTACTACTTGGGACATTTGTTGAAATTCAGTGTCAACAGGCGGATGGATTCTCAAAGACTATGATTCAAGAGGCTTTTGATAGCGCTTACAGCGCGATTGCAAAGGTCGATGAGCTCATGAACATCCATAAAAAAGATAGTGCCCTGTCTCAAATTAATCGTACTGCCCCAACAAAACCTGTTTTGATCGATCCGTGGATTAAAGATGTACTCTTGATTGCAAGGGATTTACATCGGGAATCAAATGGCT
>CAYFLE010000191.1:0-2897 GCA_964343645.1 uncultured Chitinophaga sp.
CCAATAAGGATGTCCATTTAAATGGTTGTGCTGACTGATCTTAAATAAAACAGACCAGTGAGAAAGTAAAACACGATATGCCTCCAGTAAGCTCATTCCACAATCATAAATGTGATTAGGTTCTGCTCCACAGCCATTGAATTCTAAAATACTAAAATCATGTCCCTCTTTAAATGAGGACAAGGAAAGTGCTTTTATGTCATATCGACCATAGTAAAACGAAGTTTGATGACTCAGGCGATCAAACATGGTCAGCAGTTTTTCATCAATCTCTCCCGACAAATTGGTAAAATGAGCTCCCCGATTGTGATTGCCTGCATAAGATAAATAATAGACTTCCCCCTTGCCAATAATCATATTCCAATTATCCGCATGACGCGCTTTTAATTCGTCGAGTCGATGCCTTGCTTTTGAATGCGACGTTATCAACTCATTCAAAGTAGACACCCCATCTCCTTTTACTTGTAACAAATCTTTTTGAATAAACCCACTAATAGTTCCTTTTAAAGAGGCTGGATGTCTGTAATAAAAAACGCTATACTCCAATGGGTATTCTACATATGCTTGCACTAAATATAAAACGCTCATCCCTTCATGGTAAGATCGCCATTGATCCCATGATTGGATTTTTCTAAAAAGCAAGCCTTTCATTCCAACATCCGGCTTTACGGTAAAGGGCAATTGAAATCCTGCTTGCCGAATCATCTCTTCTGCATCAGCCTGCTGGAGCGCAGGAGAAATGTAGAGCGTTTGAGGGTAAAACTCTGTTGGAAGTTGATCATACATCTCTTTTTTTCCTTCCCCCTCAAATCCACCAAAAGTGATAGTAGGATTGGATGAGCTGAAAAACCAAAAGGAGCGACTACGCAAACAATACCAAAACCAAACTGGAAAAAGTGGGAAATACAGAACAAAGAAATTCCACTGTTCCCAATTAGAAAGTTGTTTCCAGATTTTTTGCATAACAAGGCTAACAAATGTAGTTAAAGCATAAAACAGTGCAACAGCTCCTGCCTCAAAATATGTACTTTTAGGGTTCAAAAAGAAACAATGAATATCCCAACCCTGGCTTCTTGCTTGGCCGAAGGAAAAAAACCAACCTATCTGTTTTGGGTGGGCTGCGCGGGAAGTTTCGACCAACGTGCACAACGAGTCAGTCGGGCATTTTCCCTTATACTCTCAAAAGTGGGTATCGACTTCGCCATATTAGGACAGGAGGAATTATGCACAGGTGATCCAGCGCGCAGAGCAGGTAATGAATTTTTGTTTCAGATGATGGCATATCAAAATATTCAAACGCTCAATAATTACGGAGTTGAAAAAATAGTTACAACTTGTCCTCATTGTTTTAATACATTAAAAAATGAGTACCCTGAATTGGGAGGTAACTACGAAGTAATGCACCACACTCAATTACTCCAACAATTAATTGATGAAGGCAAAATTCGTATTAGAGAAGGAGGAAGTTTTGTTGGAAAAAAAATTGTATACCACGACAGTTGTTATTTAGGAAGAGCAAACGGCATTTATGAAGCCCCTAGAAAAATATTAGAACTGTTAGATAGCGAACTTGTTGAAATGAAACGCTGCAAAACAAATGGCCTTTGTTGTGGAGCTGGCGGAGCCCAGTTATTTAAAGAAGAGGAAAAAGGTGATAAAAGGATCAATACTGAACGCACGGAGGAAGCTCTTCAAACGGGTGCTTCTGTGATTGCTGCAGCCTGCCCTTTTTGCAACACCATGATGACGGATGGCGTTAAACTTGCTGAAAAAGAACAAACGGTTGAAGTGTTAGACATTGCCGAGATTATTGAAAAAGAAATGTTATCCTAAAAGCTACGTGCCGTGAATATTGCTATTGAACATTTGATTCCTACTGAATTTTCTAATCAATCTAGGGTTTGGATTTATCAAGCCAATCGAATTTTTTCATTGACCGAAGCCTTACAAGTAGAAAACGAGCTGGATAATTTTACAAACGAATGGCGCTCGCATGGAGCTCCTGTCAACGCAAAAGGATTTTTATTTTTTGGACAATTTATCGTGTTGATGGCTGATGAAACGCGTGTACCTGTTGGAGGATGTAGTACCGACAGTTCCGTACATTTTATAAAAAAACTTGAACAGGCTTATGGAGTTAGCTTGCTAGATAGAACACAACTCGCCTTCATCGTAAAAGATAAAGTACAACTGCTCCCTATTTCACAACTCCCCTATGCAATCGCACAGCAATTCATTTCGGAGGACACTTACTTTTTCAACAATGTGGTTGCTACCAAAGCTGACCTCATTAATAATTGGATTATTCCGGTAAAGAAAAGTTGGCTGCAAAGAAAAGTTAGTGCTTCTTAATTGGCTTCGTGACTTTTGAAGGCAATGTAGGACGCTTGGGCATGAATACATACGCTACAGTTAAGCGATAATTGCGCGTATAGGTTAAGCTAAAACTAGACACTTCAAAATTAGGCCCCACTGTTAAACTTCGTCTTTGCTGATTAATGATTGGATCGATAGCATTTAAAGTGACCGTTAAACGTTTATCCAATAACTTTCGCTGAAGTCCAAGTGTCAAACTAGAATTCCATCTAGCCACCCCTTGTGGAGAAGCAAATCGATTTAAATTAAAGTGAGACGTCAGGTTCCAAAATTCATTAGGCACCCAATTTTGACCAAGTGTAGTAGTCAAAGAATGTCCATTTCTGAACTTTCTCACTTCCCGGTCATAGGGACTATATTGCATATATGTCCAGCTAGCACTCGCATTAACTTTTAATTTTTTAAAAAATGTAAAACCATTCCAGGTACTCAACTCGTATTCTTTTCTACCACTAATATTTTCCCAGGTAATTTCTGTTTTCCCAGATTCAACCAATGTTCTAACCTGGCTAAATACCCCT
>CAYFLE010000192.1:0-1080 GCA_964343645.1 uncultured Chitinophaga sp.
AGAGGCATTTGAAAAAGCGGATAATGTTTTGGCTACTGCAGCTCGTTGTATCACTGATGTGATAAATAGTACCGGTCAAATTAATGTGGACTTTGCAGATGTTTGCACCGTCATGCGTAATGGTGGCCGTGCCATTTTAGGACACGCCGAAGTAGCGGGGCATAATCGTGCACAATTAGCATTAGAAGAAGCGATCAATTCGCCGTTGTTAAATGATAATGACATTTTGGGTGCCAAATGGATTTTAATTAATATCAATTCTGCACGAGGCGAACATGAGTTTACGATGGATGAGGTTGAAATCATCCAGGAATTATTATTGACCAAAGCGGGCGCTAATACAGATGTTATTTTAGGTATGGGGTACGATGATACGTTGGGCGATAAATTAGGCATCACGCTGATTGCTACAGGATTTGAGCATAAAGATCTTATTCAGCAACCCAGTATCAAACGGGCACTTCCAATAGAAGAAGAGAAAATTGTGATGGTATTAGGTCAACCCGAGGCAAGTACACAAGTGGAAGCGGTTGCGCCAGTTATCGAGGAAGTAGTGGAGGAGATTAAAGAGGAAACAGTAGCGCCTATAGCAGAAGCAGTGCAAGAGGAAGAGCCAGCGGTTGAATCAGTTGATCCACTCATGCCTACATTGGTGGAAGTTCAATCAGAAATCCTACCTGAGCCTGTTAAAGAAACCGAGGCAACATTTTTAGCTGCCGCCGTCATTCTTCCAGAGCCAATGGCTAGTGCACCGGTAACTTCTGGAGGGTATTTAACCAAGCCTGTTCATATTTATGAAACAGAAGTAGCGGTAGAGAATACTCCAGTCATACTGGAGGAGGAAAAAATAGATCCATTACCTGTTGCTCCAATCGCGATTATCGAGCAGGAACCAGAAGAAACAATGGAAATGCGCTTAGTTGAAAAAGAGGAGACTCCTTCCTTACAATCTCCTGTTTTATATGAATTGCATAGCGCACCTATTATGGAAACTCCTGCACCCGCTCCAGTAGATGAAACTGAAGCGCAGGAGCGTCGTGCGGCAGAACGTTTGCAAAAATTACGCAATCTATCTTTCAA
>CAYFLE010000192.1:1090-2886 GCA_964343645.1 uncultured Chitinophaga sp.
TCCTAATAATGAGTTTGAAACGATTCCTGCTTATATCCGTAGAAATATGGAGATGTATAATAGTAAAACGCAGATCGAGAACTTTTATAGTAATTACGAAGTAAAGGATGACCCTTCCAAACAAGGACCTATCAGTACACTGAATAGCTTTTTGGATGGCAAAAAGCCTGACTGATTATTGTAAGGAGAATTTTTTGTGGGCCTGTTTTTAGTTGTACCTCCCGGTTTGTCCGGGAGGTTTTTTATTTCAACAGGGAGTAACCTTTACCTTTGCTTCCAATGGAAACGGTGTTAATTGCAGGGGGAACTGGATTGGTAGGTCAAGCGTTGACCCGCCAACTTTTGAAAGAAGGCTTTCATGTTATATTATTAACACGCTCGCTAACAGAAGCACACAAAAAATTCCAATCGCAACCACATTTGGAATTTTCCGAATGGAATCCAACTACCGGACAATTTGATAGCACTTTGCTTAGTCGCGTGCAACATGTCATCAATTTAGCTGGTGCAGGCGTAGCTGATCAACGCTGGAGTGATCAAAGAAAAAAGGAGATTAGAGAAAGTCGTGTGTTAGCTGGAAATTTAATGGCTCAGCAGCTCCTCACTCATCCGCAACTAGTGAAAACCTATATCGGGGCATCTGCCATTGGTTGGTACGGTCCTGATTCTATTTCCCACACCCGAGCATTTGTGGAAACAGATCCCGCTTATACAGACTTTTTGGGATCTACCTGTAAACTTTGGGAGGAAAGTGCGGCAGCTATTCATTCAACAGCCATTCGCACTGTTACCTTCAGAATTGGAATTGTACTCACGCCAAAGGGTGGGGCGCTACGAGAATATTTGAAGCCCCTGCAACTGGGAGTTGCATCAATTTTGGGTTCAGGAACACAAAAAGTGAGCTGGATACATGTGCAGGATTTAGTTTCTCTTTTCATTTATGCGATTAAGCATTCGTCGATTAACGGAGTGTATAACGCTGTTGCTCCAGCGCCGGTTACTAATAAAGAATTGATTCGAACATTGGCTTGGGCGCGGGGTAAATTTTTCATCCCCATTCCTGTGCCTGCATTTGTCTTGAAGATAGTAATGGGTGAAATGAGTATTGAAGTACTTAAGAGCACTACAGTGAGTGCTCAAAAAATAAGTGCAGCCGGATTTACATTTGAATTTCCAACTATACGAAAAGCGCTAGCTTCCTTTTTTTAATTCCGGATGGGTCGGCCAGTAGTGAGTACACTTTGAATTCTTTCAAGTGTCTTTTTTTCTCCACAAAGTGACAAGAAGGCTTCACGTTCCAGATCAAGTAAATATTGTTCGTCAACTTTGGTTGGTTCACTCAGTTCTCCACCACACATCACATAGGCTAATTTTTTTGCAACTAACGCATCGTGTTCTGTAGCGTACCCGGCAGTTTTCATCGCATGAATTCCTGCGTATAATGGCCCTAGCCCTGCTTTACCTAATACCGGAATTGCTTTTTTCTCAATGGGTTTGCTGTAGCCTGTCTTTTGAATATTGATTACTGATTGTTTGGCAACAGAAATTCTTCGTTTCGTATTCAATACAATTTCATCTACCCCTTTTCTGTAGATACCCATCGCAAATGCTTCATGTGCTGAAGTGCCCACTTTTGCTGTAGCAATTTGCATGAATCTATTTTTCAACGTGACAGTTTCTGGTTCGTCCGCATGCATTTCTTCTCCGGCACGAAGCACAAATTCTTTGGTGCCTCCTCCTCCTGGTATTAAGCCTACGCCGAGCTCTACTAATCCTGTATAGGTTTCTGCAGTTGG
>CAYFLE010000193.1:0-2879 GCA_964343645.1 uncultured Chitinophaga sp.
CCATACATAAAGAATCGTTCGTCTAATTGCTGCCCAGGCAATTGATCAATTACTTTACGAGGCAAAAGAAAAAAAGCCCCATTCACCCAATCAACTTCCATCGACTCGTTATGCATAAAATATTGCCCAAGCATCCGCCGAGCTCGACTTTCCGGTGAATACAACTTTATAATAAATCGAAACAGATCTAATAATTCCCAGCTGATGGATCGAAATCTTCTTGCAGAATACTGTAAGGCTCCATCGGGAAAAACCTGTCTACAGCCCAGTACGCCAATGGCAGGGTCTTTCCCTAGCTGCTCGGCACAAATGGAAATACTGTCCTCAGTCAAGAGCGTGTCACTATTCAACAAAAGAATCATATTACCCGTTGCCTCTCGTATACCGAAGTTATTACCCCCCGCAAATCCAAGATTGGTCGGACTAGCAATTAATTTAATAGAGGGAAATTGGGAAGCAAAATCAGCAGGATTTCTTTCCGTAGAGGCATTATCCACCAAAATAATTTCAAACGGAACTCCTTTCGTGAATTGTATTACAGATCGAATACAATCACAGGTCATCTGAAATGTATTATAATTGATAATGATGACGGAGACCATGTTATCGATTAAATTGATATGAGAGCAGCATCAGTAATTTGGAAAACACTCCCACTCGCAACACACGTGGAGAAATACGCTGTTGCCATCGAACAATTTGCAACAAAAAAGAAGGGACTGTTTGACCAGCCGCAAACTCCTTTAGTGTGGCCTCTGAGCGAATGGAAAGATTACGAATCAATCGCCACCACCCATCATAACTGATCATACTCCGAAAAGTAGCAAACCCATGCTTTTTATAATAGTAAAGCGCTTCGGGAATTTCCACGGTGGGCTCTCTAAAACAATCATTAGTTACTTGGGTATCATTATAACTCATCGTAATCAGTGGCAATGAAATATATCGACATGAATAACGTCGTAGCATTCTAACATATGCTTCTAAATCAACCAACCACTTTAATTTTGGATCATACAATTCTTGCATGCTTTTGCGAAACAAAACAACACTGGGAGGCCCTAATAAATTATCGCTGAAAAGACGATAGGGATCTTTTTTGAGTAACTGGAAAGTAGACAAGCTGATTGTCTTATTTTTTTTAACACCAGAGCGTTCATCGAGTGAATGATACCCAGAAAATAAAACATCAGCTCCCTCGTCTAGTTGTGCTGCATAGTTTTCCAAGGAATATTTATCAGTGAACCAATCATCATCATGCATGATTTTGATCCAGTGACCGGAAGCATGTTTAATTCCTTCCATCCAATTAAGCGGGGTACCTAAAGGCCGCGGATTTCGTTGATAATGGATTGAATATTTATAGGGAGTACTAAACAGCAATTCTTCAATTTCGCGAGAACTTGAGTCATCTGTAATAATCACCTCAAAGTCCCTAAAAACTTGTTGGGCAATGCTATCTAACAAACGCTTCAAAAATGCTGGGCGTTCATAAGCAGGTATACAGATAGAGATAAGAGGACTCATCGAAGCTAAATTCGTAATTTTAGGGGATAGTTACTCAAAATGTTATCCAAACAACTGCTAAAGAATCTATTTCTTGGCATAGCCAAGCGCTTGCTACCTCAAAAAACGGAGGGCCCTACCATTTCAATTGGATGGTTTCAAAAAAAAGTGTTGAAACATTTACCAGGGGGAAAAACCCGCTCCATTCGGCTATGGGAAAGACCCTTTTATTATGAAGCGCCGCAAGAATTATTACATGGTTTACAAGAAATTTTTGTGGATCAGATTTATAAACAAACCCTTTCTGCCAATCCTACAATTATTGATTGCGGCGCCAATATTGGCCTGAGTGTACTCTACTTAAAAAAACAGCATCCAACAGCCACCATTCTGGCATTTGAACCTGATCCACTTAACTTTTCACTCCTCCAACAAAATATTGCCTCCTTTCAATTAGCCGATATTCAATGTATACAGGCAGCCGTATGGATAGAAAACAAAACACTCTCGTTTTCTAGTCAAAAAGGAATGGCAAGTGGCATTAGTACTACTGAACAAGAAAATTGTATTGAAGTGAAAGGGATAAGGCTCAAAGATTATTTGAATCAACCCATTGATTTTTTAAAAATAGATATAGAAGGTGCGGAATGGGAAGTGCTGAAAGATTGTTCATCACAACTTACTATGGTTAAAAATCTTTTTGTTGAATACCATGGACAATTTGAAGAACAGTATAAACTATCTGAAATTTTGAACCTATTACAACAGACAGGATTCAAGTATTATATTCGCGAAGCTGCCGCACTAGCCCCTCACCCATTTTTACGTACACCTTCTAATCACCCCTATGAAGTGCAGTTAAATATTTTTGGATTCAGATAGTAAGTAAACCTCTTCTTTTTGAGGGGTAAGTCGGTAATCAATATTTTTAGTAAAATAGTGATTGAGATCATACGAAGTAGCAGACTGGTTTTCCGCAACAATTTCATTTAAGTTGGAAAAACCAAGCCCATTTGCCTCATCAAAAAGATTGATGAAATCTTGTGTAAGGGGTTTTATACTTGCCCAAACAGCAAATACAAAAGGAAGTCCCGTTAACGATTTCCAGGCTTCCCCAAGATCATAACAGTAAGTAAAATGAGATTGCGCGAGTAAAGCCCGATCGCCAATAATCACTCCAGCAGTGGTTCCTTTGATTTTTTGTAGGTACCCTTCATCGGTTGCTGCAACAAATTTTACTTCTTTTTTCCAGTGATGACGAAACAATACTTGCACTAATTGTACCGAGGTCCGGCTTTGATAATCCAAGACAACTTCTTGAATATTTTCTAAGGGCTGCTCACTAAACAAACAAACAGAACCCACTTGGTTAT
>CAYFLE010000194.1:0-2867 GCA_964343645.1 uncultured Chitinophaga sp.
GTTTGCCGTTGTTTGCAAACGAGAGATATCACCTGTATTGAGGATGATACCATCTACAATCCAAAGCGGTTGGTTACTTGCACTGATTGAACTGAGTCCGCGAATGACAATTTCCTGTGTAGCTCCTGGCTGACCAGAAGAGGCAACAGATTGTAGACCCGCAACTTTTCCTTGCAATGCTTTATCAATGGAAGTAAAAGGGGTGTTTTCAATTTCAGAGGATTTCACCGTTGCAACAGAACCGGTCAATGTTGCTTTTTTGGTTGTTCCGTAACCTACAACCACCACATCCTGCAGCGTTGAAATGGAGGCCACCAACTTCACATTGATTTCAGAACGACCACCTACTGCAACATCTTGGCTGGTGAAGTTCAAAGAAGATACTACCAGTGTGGTTGCAGAGGATGGGACAGTGATGCTGTAATTACCACTAGCATCTGTTACTGCACCTGCCTTAGCACCTTTGACAACAACTGATGCGTTTGGAACTGGATTGTTGGACTCATCGGTGACTCGTCCCTTGATAAGTTTGTTTTGTGCGTCCACCTGAAAATGAATCAACAGGCCGCACAGTAATGCGATCAAACACTTTCTCATTAGATTAGTTTTTTGAGAGTGGAAAGGTAATCAAATTATTGCTAGTCAAGGCAATTGGAACCTATTAGTTTTCACTTGTGACTACAGGCAGAAAGCCAAGCAATTTATATAAATCGTTTTTAATTTGTAAAACGCTGAAAATCAATATAAATTAAAACTAAAAAGAGGCGGCCCCAGACCGCCTCTTAATTAGGTACTAACTCCCAAATATTTATTATTCGAATTCCAGCTCGTTATTGAAAAATTCCCATGTTACACTACAGTTTTCCAGTTCGCTGTATTGTTCCATCTGTTCCATCAGTTGATGGATGAAAAGATTGGTATCACCATTATAAGTTAAGGGGGTAGAATTAAGGTGAGGATTCATGTGTTTAACTTTCAGGATGTAAATCTTAAACAAAAAATTATCTTTTCCAAAATTATTTTTTAAAAAAATTGGTATATTGATAGTCAATTAGTTATCGATGAGCGAATCAAAGAATACCAAAAAGTTGATCTCCGTCATTGCGGCCTCTTCGGTGGGCACTTTAATCGAGTGGTATGATTTTTACATTTTCGGAAGTTTAGCCGCAGTTATTGCAACTAAATTTTTTCCCGCTGGCAATCCAACACTAGCCTTATTGTCTACCCTTGCAACTTTTGCTGCAGGATTTGTAGTTAGACCGTTTGGGGCACTTTTTTTTGGAAGACTAGGCGATTTGGTAGGACGCAAGTACACTTTTTTACTGACGCTAGTGTTAATGGGCATGTCTACTTTTTTAATTGGATGCATTCCCTCCTATGAAACAATTGGCTACCTCGCTCCTGTATTAGTATTACTACTTCGATTACTGCAAGGCCTGGCACTTGGCGGTGAATATGGAGGCGCTGCGACCTATGTGGCAGAACATGCACCAATAGGCAAGAGAGGTTTTTGGACCTCTTGGATTCAAACTACTGCCACCGCCGGATTGTTTTTTTCCCTGTTAGTGATCATCACAGTGAAAGGAAATTTATCGCCAGAAGAATTTATAACATGGGGATGGAGAATTCCTTTTTGGATTTCCATTTTGATGGTGGGCGTTTCTGTGTTGATTCGGATGCAAATGCAGGAGTCTCCTTTATTTACTGCAGCAAAAAAAGCGGGGACCGTTTCTTCGCATCCACTCAGGGATAGTTTTGCTAACAAGTACAATTTTAAATTTGTCCTTCTTGCTTTACTAGGAGCAACGATGGGCCAAGGAGTAGTTTGGTATACGGGTCAATTCTATGCGTTAAGTTTTTTACAAAACACGTTGAAGATTGATGTAGCACAAGCCAGCCAATTAATTATGTTGGCATTACTATTTGCTACTCCCTTCTTTGTTTTTTTTGGTTGGCTATCTGATCAAATTGGAAGGAAATGGATTATGCTCACGGGAATGTTATTAGCGGTGTGTTGTTATAGACCTATCTATAGTTCGATGTATGAAATTGGGTTGCATGCATCGAAAGGAGTGCTCGTGCCGGGCTTACTACTAGATAGTGCTAGTTTTTGGAAAATGGTTCTTTTGGTTTTTGTCCAAGTATTATTTGTAACCATGGTGTACGGACCTATTGCAGCATTTTTGGTAGAACTTTTCCCTACTCGAATTAGATATACTTCCATGTCTTTGCCCTATCATGTAGGGAATGGAATTTTTGGAGGGCTACTGCCAGCGATTGCTACTTATCTTACAACACGTGCCATGCAGTTGAATGAAGTGGCGCTTAAAAGTGGTTCTGCTTTGCCCTATGAAAAACCATACTTGGAAGGCTTGTGGTATCCCATTGTCATAGCTGGTATTAGTTTTTTGATTGGAATGATCTATATCAAAGAAAAGAAACAACAAGAACCCTAATATTTATGAATACCCTCAGAAGAGTTTTAGGTTTTTTTTGGATCCTCCTTGGTTTCGTGGCCGGATATTATTTGTTGATTTTTCAAGCGATCCCCAAATTTGTAAGCCCACAACCGGAAGACCGTATACCTGCAATCATCTATGCTTTTATATTAACCCCATTAGTGGTAGGTAGTTTTTTAATTTTTGGTTACTATGCCTGGCGTGGAGAGTATGATCAATCGGAATGAGTAATTTTGGGTGATGAATGATTTCTTCTTTCGATACTTGTACATTGTTAAACAGGTAGGCGGTCGTTATTATTTGATTGCGGGCATTACTTTTTTTCTTTTTTATGTATTGTGGAGAACGCGTATCCAGCATAAAAAAATTCAACTAAAATTTCCCGCTCATCGTGATTATTACCGGGAG
>CAYFLE010000195.1:0-2815 GCA_964343645.1 uncultured Chitinophaga sp.
GTATAGCTCGCTGCGCATCCTGAAGGGGTGCATATTTTTTATCGACTTGATTATTGTCAGAAGGAATTCGATACTTCAAAACAAAGGCGTGCACTCCAATACTATTGAAGTATTTGGCGACTTCTGTTCCCTCATGTTCGGCAGCAAGTATACTATAGCCACCACCGGGGCAGATAATCACACAAGGTTTTGCGGATCCTGACCCTGCAGAAAAAAATAAATACCCAGGAATAGAAACTTTTGAAATTCTTAATACCCCATCTTTTTTTGAAGACTCCTCGTTGGGCGCCTTGATATAATTAGGAATTTTTTTATAAAGGGGTTTGTATTGCGCAATGGTAGTTTTTAGACTAAGCATAATACTAAAAAGTAAAATAATTCTCATACAACGATTTTAAGTTCAAAGTAACTTAACCGTAACACTCGAGCCTGCATAACTATTTTGAGGCAAGTCAACTAGTAGCCTTGTTTTATTTTGCTTTATATCTGGGAAACAGCTCACTCCGGTCTTATTAATTTTATAAACCCCTGGCAAATTAACTGATAACCGATTTAATGTTCGAGAGGGATCTGCAACAGACAGCTCGGTGATACGATCTCCATTTAGTTTGAGCATTATCATTCCTTGACTGTCTACTTCAATTTTCTTTCCCCTCGCAATAATTATTTCCCCTCCTCGATAAAATGCGAGTTGCACAATACCCAACTTGCTGTTTTTAACGCCTTGCAATTGGGCCGTATTGGATAATATCTCTATCCCTCTATCTATAAATCCAGCTTCACTAAGTTTTTGTTCGGTAATACCAGGTACTACAATGTATTGATAGGCAGGCAGTGAATCCACTAATCGTTTGCCATGCATATCTGTTTTGCTTATTCCAGCCCCGTGATCCACGTAAAGTTTAAATACATTTTCAGTAACAGTTGCCGTGCTTATATTTTTTTGATCAGTAATATCAGACCATCTTCCTGTTTCTTTTTGATTGGATAACGTCACCGTAGCTGGCGAGGGAAATATATAACCTACTCGATCGTGATATACCCATTTAATACTATCCAAAACTCTACTTCCTTCAGAGACGGTTGATTGCACTCCGTTCCTCGCAATTTTTACAGCTGATCGTAATAAACACTGATTGATAGTAGTAACTACAGGAAGCTCTTTAAAGGAATTAATGCCTGCTCCCAAACAAACATATTCTTCATCAAAAAAGAACCAGGACTTTTTCGCTTCAATAAAATCGTGAGGACTCTTAAAATCAAAGGCCACGGCTCCGTATAAACCATCTGTCACCGCTCCCACAAAACTAGTTAACCCCGCTTTTTGGATTTCAGTTGGAGATGGCAATGCTGGCTTTTGCATGATCGTAGTGCCAGAAATTTTTTGCCAATCATAAACAGGCCAGATATTGAAATATTCGTCTCCTTTTAACAATAAATAATTGGTGCCATCCGCGCGATGGTGCGTAGGCTTACCGGGGCCATTATAAGGCTCTTCCATATTTTTATTGCGTGTAGAAAACATGCGTACACTGGTATAAAACGTAGGCCGTTGAAATACAAAATGTTCAGTTTGCCAGAAAAATTTTGCAAAGGAAAGAGAGGGCTTGATTTCCCCTTTTCTCAATTTGATGATTTCCTCCAGTTCTTTTCTGCGATAATTGGTGCTTACAAATAACCGTTCAATTTCTTGCGTTCCCTTTGGCCTAAAATCAGGCTTCTTGATGGTAATATCTCTATTTCGTACACCAACATCCTCATAGATACCATATACAAGTTGCTTGTAAATACCATCTAAATAATAATCAATTAAAATTTTTAGTCTTTCCTGTGAAAATTGATATTTAGTGCCAGCTACATAAGAGGACCACTCGCCATATCCATTAGCAAATTTATCATACCCATAAGAGTCCGTATTATTAACACGGTCAACTCGATGATGAAAACTAAAATCTTGCTGAATTCCTCTTTCGCCTGTTGAAAACTTCATTTCATTTTCAATAATCTTGATTATATTCTCAAACCCTTTATAATCATTTATAAAAAGTAAACTCTTTGCTAAAATACTAGCAATTACAACTCTTTCTCCCGTTGAAAATGTCATTTCATTTTCAATATGATTTAGCATTTTTTCAAATCCTTTATAGTCGCCTATGAAAAGCAAATTTTTCGCGATGACTCCAGCTATAACAATTCGATCACCCCCTGGTCGATAACCACTTGCCGTCATGTTTGCACGACCAATAATGGGTTGTGCTTTTTGGATTAAGTCATTCGGAAGATCATCGCCAGCTGCTAACATCAAATTAACCAAATTAGTAGGAGTAGTGATTTGATTATTATGCCAATTTTCGCCGACAAAATCTTTATCAACCCAAAATTGTAACAGCTTGATAAGCGATTCCCTTAGTGTTTCGCTTTTATAATATTTAGATGTTGAAGTAGCATAGGCTTTTGCAAGTAAAGCCAAATTAGCCGTATGTCTACCTTGCGGAAAATTAGCCGTGGCACTTAAATCAGCATAATTAATATCATTAAAACTACCATCTGGATTAATGTGGGTGAGCAGCGCTTCTATTTGTTTATCACTAGGCGGAGCTTGTAATAAATCAGCTTTGATGCGCATTTTTATAGTCTGTATATCACCCGACTGCGCTAAAGCAACCCCTAAAAAGGTAGCAATAAATAAATGCAAGCCAATTAATTTAGACATAGTCGATAATTGAATACTTTAGATGTAAATATTAGCAATTTTAAACTTTATTCAATGGAACGGAGAAATTTTATAAAAAATTCCTACCTGTTAAGTTTGGCA
>CAYFLE010000196.1:0-845 GCA_964343645.1 uncultured Chitinophaga sp.
ATTATCCTCTTCACCATGGAGTTTTAATTTAACCTCAATAATGTCATTGATGACAAAAACCCCTTTGGGAAAAAGTAATTCAAGTCTTTTTTGATAGGTGTCAGCTTCTTTTCTTTCCTTGAAATTTCCCACTTTGACTTTGTAATAGGGCGTTTGATGATACAGATAGGCTTTTAGTTCAGGGAATGCTGTGTATACTTTTGTTTTTGCAGTAATCGCTTCCTCTCTCAAGGTTGTGCTGATTACTAATAAACGAAATCCTTTTTCTTGTCTTCTTGCGTTGCGACTTGTTTCCTCATTAATTTGAATTTGCTTTTTAATAAGCAGGTCCAAGCGAGGATCTTTTTGTATAGAGACAGTTTGCGTATCTCTTTTGGCTATGAATAAACTGTCTTGGCTCCAACAATTCCTGTAGCTACTCAGAAAAAAAATCGAGCTGTATAAAATGATCCGTCCCATACTCCAAAGGTACTTTACTTAATAGCTGTTTCCGCTGCCTGAAATTTGTTGTATGGGATGCCACGTTGTTTTTATTTCTTGCAAATCCATTATTAAGTAAGGAGATTGGGCCGCTGCGCTATTCCATTCCATCGTATTCCAATTGAAAAGTCGTTTTACATTTTTAGCGCCTGACTGTTGCAAAGCTGTCCAACTTTTTTGATCTAAGTCAGTTGCAACTATCGCATTGATGTCTTTATGTGCACCCATCCATTCCAGTAACTCTGTACGATTACCTGTTAAAATATTTACCACTCCACCTGGGACATCTGAGCTATGCAGCACTTCGGCAAAACTGACACTGCTTAATGGTTGTTTTTCACTAGCAAGCAGGACCAGTGTATTTC
>CAYFLE010000196.1:855-2803 GCA_964343645.1 uncultured Chitinophaga sp.
AATCAAGGAAACAATTCCCAGCAGCGGATTTTTTTCAGGCGCAATCGCGGCAATCACCCCCGAGGGTTCAGGCACAGAAAAATTATGATGTGGGCTAGCAACAGGATTCACCGAACTAAATAAAGCTTGAAACTTGTCACACCAGCCAGCATAATATATGAGACGGTCAATAGAATTTGTTGTTTCCTTGTTGGCAGCCGACTCAGTTAGTCCCATGGCAAGAAGTTCCTCTATAAATTGAACTTTTCTTCCTTCGAGCATCTCCGCAACACCACTTCTATTACTCCAACTTCCCAGTGTCGTTCTAGCTGCAACCACGGCATCCCGCAAATCTTTTCGAGAGGACAAACAAGCATTGGCAATGATTTTTCCTTTTGAATTTTTTACGGGGTAGGTTCTTCCCGATTCTGTTCTGGGAAATTGACCGCCAATAAAAATTTTATAGGTTTTCCAAACTTCTAATCTTACTTTTTTACTCATATACATTGATTAACTCAATTGAACATAGGGGTAAAGTCCATGTAGTCCTCCTTCACGGCCAAATCCACTTTCTTTATAACCACCAAAGGGAGAAACTGGATCAAATAAGTTGTACGTGTTAGCCCAAATTACTCCCGCTCGAATTCTTTTGGACATATTAAAAATGCGCGACCCTTTGTCGGTCCATACACCAGCGCTTAATCCATAGGGAGAGTTATTTGCTTTTTCAATCACTTCGTCTTCGGTGCGGAAGGTTAGTATGCAAAGAACAGGCCCAAAGATTTCTTCTTGGGCAATACGACTACTTTGGGCAACATGCGTAAATAGGGTAGGACGACAAAAAAATCCTTTAGAAGGAATTTTACAGTCACTTTGATAAAAGGTGGCGCCTTCGGCTTTGCCTATTTGTATATAGGATTGAATAGTTTTCAATTGTTGTGCCGAATTGATGGCCCCAATGTCTGTATTCTTATCTAACGGATCGCCCACACGAAGAGAAGCTAATCGATCCTTGAGTTTTGTGATGAAGGTTTTTGCAATGGATTCTTGCACATAGAGTCTCGAGCCTGCACAACAAACATGTCCTTGATTAAAGAATATGCCATTTACTACCCCTTCCACAGCTTGATCAATCGGGGCATCTTCAAAAATGATATGGGCACCTTTTCCTCCTAATTCAAGTGTGAGTTTTTTATGGGTACCTGCCGAGGCAGCTTGTATTATTTTACCAACCTCAGTAGACCCTGTAAAGGCAATTTTGTTGATGTCCGTATGTTGTGTCAATAAGGCGCCTGTTTCTCCAGCACCCGTAATAATATTCACTACTCCAGGTGGAAGGTCAGCTTCTTGAATAATTTCTGCCAACTTTAAGGTCGTCAGCGAAGTGGTTTCTGCCGGTTTTAAAACTACTGTGTTTCCAGTGGCCAGTGCAGGCGCTATTTTCCAGGCAGCCATCAACAAAGGAAAATTCCAAGGGGTAGTTTGCCCCGCCACACCTAGCGGGCTCGCTTTTTTATTGGGAAACGCATAGTCTAATTTATCGGCCCATCCAGCATAATAAAAAAAGTGATTAGCGGCTGTGGGAATATCAAAGTCTCTGCTTTCTTTGATCGGCTTTCCGCCATCTAACGATTCAGTAATAGCGAGTTCACGTGCACGCTCTTGCATGATTCTCGCAATTCTGAAAATATATTTTCCTCGCTCGGCAGGGGCTAGTTTTTTCCAATATTTTACATAGGCATTTCTGGCTGCAGCAACAGCTTTGTTCACATCTTTAGCAGTTGCCAGCGCAATTTCACTGAGTACTTGCTCTGTAGCTGGGTTAATGGAATTAAAATATTTTTTTTCAGCAGGTGTTTGCCATTTTCCATCAATGAAAAGTTGATAGGATTTTGCAATAGCAGCTGGCTTTGTACTTTCAGGCGCGGGGGAATACTCCCATTTTCCTTTCTGATGCAACGCCGATTTC
>CAYFLE010000197.1:0-2785 GCA_964343645.1 uncultured Chitinophaga sp.
GCTTCGCTATTTAAAGAAGTATACAATGTGCAACCCGAAGGAAATTGGGAGCACACGAATATTTTGTGGTTACCAATTTCCATTGGGGAATACTGTGCTAAAAAAGGAGTAGAAGAAAGCGCGGTGCAAGCGCAACTCAAAAAATGTCGTGAGTTGTTATTAGAAAAAAGAAAGTCACGCATACGTCCACTACTCGATGATAAAATAATTTTAGGATGGAATGCATTAATGAACAAAGCGTTGAGCAAAGCCTTTGCAGCAACAGGCGAGTTATCCTATCGTGCACTCGCCATTCGTAACATGGAATTTTTGTGGGCCACTTTCAAAAATGAAGCCCGAGGGTTTCATCATACGTATAAAAAAGAAGCGCGGTACCCCGCGTTTTTAGAAGACCTGGCTTATTTGGCGGATGCGCTTTTGCATCTACAGGAAATCACAGGCGATACTGATTGGTTAGTAAAAGCGCAAGAGGTAGTGGAGGTGTTGATCCGCGATTTTTCGGACACAGCGTCTCCCTTTTTCTTTTATACACCCGTGTTTCAAACCGACGTCATTGTTCGAAAAAAAGAAGTGTACGACGGCGCCGTGCCTTCGGGTAACTCTGTTTTGGCGGGGGTCTTACACCGTCTTTCTTTGTTATTGGACCGTCCGGAGTGGGGTCAAAAAAGCCAACAAATGGTTAAAATCGTGGGAAATGCCATCAAGCGTTATCCCACTTCATTTGGAAACTGGGCTTGTCACTTGCAAGAAATAGTATTGGGAACCAATGAGATAGCCTTGATTGGGTCGGAAGCGCCTTGTTCACTTTTAGGGCTTTTAAAAGCCTATATTCCTCATCGCATCTTGATGAGTTCCGTACGAACGGATGATCGTTTTCCTCTCCTTCGTGATAAGACAACTACTTCGTTATCATCATTTTGGTTATGCAAAAATTTTGCCTGCCAAGCTCCCGTAACCAGCGTGGAGGACCTGCTTCAGTTAATTGAACAACAGGCCAGCAATAAATGATGATTATCTGTCGTTTATGTCCGAGGGCAAAAAGTGGAGCGGGTTAAAAAACCTTAAACCCGTTCGTTAAAAAACACTCAAAGCATTATATTTGTCCTTCCCCATTTAAGTGTATGAAAATGAAGAATCTTTGTTACTCATTCCTGGTGTTGATCGCCCTGCTTTCGTTGTCGAGTTGTGGCATCCTGGGAGGTAAGAAAAACAGTGGCGGTGCAATGGTAAACGATGGCATGCTTCGTGGCGTGTCAGCCGGTTCTCGTTACACCCTTCCAAGACCTCCGGGCATGGTGTATATCCCTCAGGGAAATTTCCACATGGGCCCCAGCGATGAGGATCCTGCGTATGCATTCAGTGCAAGAAACCGTTCGGTTTCAATTTCTGGTTTTTGGATGGACCAAACCGAAATCACCAATAATGAGTATCGTCAGTTTGTACATTGGGTACGCGACTCTGTTGTAGCCCGTAAAATGGGATTTGTAAAAGCAGGTCCTGATGGCGAAGAGCATGTGGATTGGAACAAAGCAAAAACACTCAAGTGGAACGATCCAAAAGTGATGGAACAATTGAGTAGCACTGATATTATTCTTCCTCCGAACGATCGCATTTTTGGAAAAAAGGAAGTGGATCCCTCTAAAATCATTTATCACTCTGAAGTGTTTGATCTAAAAGATGCGGCAAAGCGTGAAAACGCTGGCAAGCCGCGTTCTGCATTCATTGTAAAAAAAGATACTCCGATTTATCCGGATACATTGGTGTGGATTCGTGATTTCACTTACGCGTACAATGAACCCATGACCAAGCGTTATTTCATGCATCCTTCTTTTGGCGATTATCCAGTAGTAGGAGTTAGTTGGAAACAAGCGGTAGCATTTTGTGAGTGGAGAACGCATTACTTAAATGCGTACCTCGATTCTAAAAAACGTCCGCAAGAATCTGATTTCCGTTTGCCTACTGAAGCACAATGGGAATATGCCGCACGTGGTGGTCGCTCTCAAACCATGTATCCTTGGGGTAACTACTATCCTCGTAATAAAAAAGGTTGCTTAATGGCCAACTTCAAACCAGGTCGTGGTAACTATCCCGAAGATGGTGGATTCTATACCGTTCGTGCAGACAGTTACTGGCCTAATGATTTTGGTTTGTACTGCATGGCAGGAAACGTAGCAGAGTGGACTTCTTCTATTTTTTATGAAGGACGTAATAATTTCCAGCATGATATGAACCCCGATGTTCGTTGGAATGCAAAAGATGATGATCAACCGTTGATGAAACGTAAAGTAACCAGAGGCGGTAGCTGGAAAGATGTGGCTTATTTCATTCAAAATGGAACAGCTACGTATGAATATCAAGATTCAGCAAAGTCGTATATCGGTTTCCGTTGTGTGATCGATCTACCGGCAACTTCAATGAAATAATTTTTTAATCATACTTATTAACCAATCACAATTTAAAGTTTCAACAACATGGCAGCAGCGATTCCTTCCAAAGTAAGTAAATGGGTAGACGTTGGCGTATCCTTTGGTGCGGCACTTGTAATTTGGGGTGCTCTTCGTAAAATCATTCACGCAGGTGATGCGGATATCTGGCTTTGGATCGGTTTGACCACCGAGGCTTTGATCTTTGCATTATATGGCGTTTTGTATATCAAATATCCAGCAGTAGAAGATGCGGCACACAGTGAGGAGCAGCTTACTGTATCAGGAAAACTAGAAAAGATGATGAAGGATGCTGATATCAATCAGGATGTGCTGAAAAAAATGGGAGACAGCTTCAAGCA
>CAYFLE010000198.1:0-2725 GCA_964343645.1 uncultured Chitinophaga sp.
GAATAAACTAGACTAATACAAGAGCCGAGTCTTGATTGTACCAGGGATCTCTTTAAGCAGGGATTGTGCTTTAGAGGATAATTTATAATCAACATCAAGTACTACATATCCTATTAAATCATTGGTTTTCAAATATTGACCAAGGATATTTACATTATTACTTGAAAGTGAAGTGTTGATTGCGGATAAAACCCCAGGAACATTTCTATGGATATGGAGAATTCTATGGGCGCCTTCTTGAGGTGGTAAGGCCAAGGCTGGCACTGTATGGGAGCCAAAACTGATTCCTCGCTCCAAATAATTATACAATTTGTGGCTTACGTCTTCCCCAATATTCTGTTGCGCTTCCTCGGTGCTACCGCCCACATGCGGCGTTAAAAGGACATTCGGTAAATTTTGGAGCGGCGTACTGAAAGAATCTCCATTTTTTTCAGGTTCATTAGGGAATACATCTACGGCGGCACCCCCTAATAATCCTTCCTTAATACATTTAGCTAACGCCTCAAGGTCAACTATTTCGCCTCGAGCGTAATTAATGAGAATAGATCCTTTTTTAAAGGAACGGAGCAGATTCTTGTTAATTAAATTTTTAGACTGTTTTGTTTCTGGTATATGTAATGTAATTATATCCGATTGCGCTACCAGTTCTTTTAATGAACGACATTCTTGCGCATTTCCTAAGGGTAGTTTTTTTTCAATATCATAAAAAACAACACGCATACCCATTGACTCAGCCAACACACTAACCTGACTACCTATATTTCCGTAACCAATAATGCCCAATTGCTTGCCTCTTAATTCGAAACTATTCTTCGCCTCTTTCATCCAGGATCCAGCATGAGCCGCATTATTTTTTTCGAGGATTCTTCTTATTAATATTATTGAAGACCCAATGACTAGTTCAGCAACTGATCGAGTGTTAGAATAAGGTGCATTAAATACTGCTACTCCTTTTTTAGTAGCTGCTTGCAGATCAACCTGGTTTACACCAATACAAAAACAGCCAATTGCTTGCAGTTTTTTGGCGGCTGCCAATACCTTCTCCGTGATCTGTGTCTTTGATCTAATTCCTACAATATGTACATCTTTAATTGCTTCAATTAATTGCTGCTCCGTTAATGCTCGGTTGATTCGCTCTATTTGTACATATCCATTTGAGCGAAAATTTTTGACGGCCGTTTCACTAATGTTCTCTAAAAAGAGAATTTTGATTTTTTCTTTGGGATAACTGGTTTTCTCAGAAGACTGCATAGAACAAATATATTACCAAAATTGCGGAGTCCCTACCTTTGAACCGCTTCTAATTGACCTATGCGACTACACCCACTCTATAAATATTCTTATAGTATACTCCTATTCATAGGGATTTCATGTGGGTGGAAAGAAAATGCAATTTCACATGCTCTACCCTACATTCCCCCACCCTTATCGCCTCTTGAAAACGGGGAAAGGAATAGACTTTCCAAGCAGCTAGCGCACTATTTTGGACAAAATCTACTTCGTAATACAAATGCCTTTAATGGTGGAATTTTGGTGGCTAAAGGGGGGATTATATTATTTGAAAAATATCAAGGCTTTGAAGATCTCCCCACAAAGGAGCAACCCTTATCGGCTCAAAGTTCGCTGCATATTGCATCTACTAGTAAAACCTTTACGGCAATTGCTCTTTTACAATTAGTCCAAGATCAAAAGATATCCTTATCTGATTCCCTTAAGAAATTTTTTGAAAGGTGGCCCTATCCAGGAATTACCATTAAAGATCTTTTAAATCATCGAAGTGGTCTTCCCAACTATGTTTATTTCATGACCCCTAGCATCATTTCGGGTACAGAACAACCAGTGACGAATCAAGATGTGCTTCAATTTTTAATTAATAATAAACCTCCTAAACATGCGCCACCTAATACCAGATTTGAATATTCCAACACGAACTATTTGCTCTTAGCTTGTATCATAGAAAAAATTAGCGGACTTACTTACCCTGAATATATGCGTAAGGCCCTATTCAGCTATTTAGGGATGAAAAATACATTTGTTTATCAACCTGCCGACTCCAATCGGATTACCCCCTCTTACGAGTACACCGGTCGCCAATGGCCCACTGATCATTTGGATTTAACATATGGCGATAAAAACATTTATAGCACGCCAAGAGATTTATTAAAATGGGACCAGGCATTGTACACCCAGCAACTAATTAGTGATTCACTATTGCAAGCTGCTTTCAGTCCTTACAGTTTTGAGCGGCCAGGACAAAATAATTACGGATTAGGATTTCGTTTAAAATTGCTTTCGAATGAAAAAAAAGTGATTTATCACTTTGGGCGTTGGCATGGAAATAATGCTGCCTTTGCTAGATTAACAGATGAAAAAGTGACCATCATCATTTTAGGCAACAAATACAATAGAACAATTTACGCTACTGCCACACGTTTGTATGGACTTTTTGGGCCCTACAATAATGAATTTTTAGGCGAAGACGAGTAATTACCCTCTACTTTATGATGATTTGGAAACAATTGATTCCCATTGCGTAGGGTCAATATTTCTTATCATAAATTCAGTATACTTTTGTATCATTTTACCTGTCAAATTCCTATCTTTGCCGGCCGATAAAATGAGGTAACCACTTCCTTTTATCCTTGACAATTCAAGAATTCATTAAACCGAACTGCTGAAACAAATTTTATGGAAAAACTGATTTATTTGGTGCCCGTATTTGGTC
>CAYFLE010000199.1:0-2719 GCA_964343645.1 uncultured Chitinophaga sp.
GCTTCTGCATTAAAAGAACGTGTTATCGCATTGATAGATTCGCCTACTACAGATAGTTTAGTAGTAAATGCAGGCGCGGTAGTTTCTTGCACCTGTACTTCCACCGTAGAACCCTTTTTAACACGTCCAATATAATTTTCTGGAATATTCGTGACCACTTTCAATCGGCTATTGTTGACAATACGGATCCCCATTCCTGGAGTAGCAGCCGCTTGTGCTGAAAATAATTCTCCCACTTTCACATTCAATTCTTCAATTACTCCCGTGATTTCTGCTTTCACATTGGTCATGTTCACTTGCTCTTGCGCCATTGCTACCTGTGCTTGCGCCGCACGCAACTGTGCATTTAATGCCTCCACATCGGCGCGTGCATTCACTACACTAATTTCTGCCCCGATATTTTGCTTCCACAAATTTTCATACCGCTGCAAAATGGTGTTGGCTTGCTCAACACGTGCTTTTAACATACCGGTTTGTTGTTGCGCTGCCGCCAATTGTTGGCGCGCCACCGCATCATCTAATTTCAATAAAGTTTGTCCTTTGGAAACGCGTTGTCCTGTTTTTACATAAACTGCCTTGACTAATCCGCCCATTCCAGAGGGAGCTACATAGGCCATGTCTTCTGCTTCTACGCGTCCTTGCAAATCGATATAATGAGCAAATGCTCCTTTGTGTAAGGTATCCACCGACACCAATAAAGCACTAGCTGCAGCCGAAGGATCCGCTTGTTCTAGTTGTCCTTCCAATTCACGCAAGCTAGTTTCAAGCGCTGCTTTTTCTTTTTTAATTTTTTCAATTTGCTGACGCAGTTGTGCTGCATCACCATTTTTTTCATTTTTACCTCCGCAAGCAACAAAGGTCATTGCGGCAATAACTAAAATGGAGAATGATTTGATCGGTTGCATAGTGTAGTATTTCAATGTTGTATTATAATTTTCCAGTTGCTTTAAGCCAATCAATGCGTGCAATGATAGCCTCGGAAAGTGCCGTGGTATAATTGGTTTGTGCTGCTTTCCATTCATTTTGCGCCAGATTGATTTCGGTTTGTGAACCCAGTCCTAATTCATATTTTTTCTTGATCTGCTGATATACTTTTTCAGCAAGCTCTCTATTCTTTTGCTGATAATCCATGCGGCTAATCGCAGACTGAAAATTATTTTTAGCGACTGCTACTTCATTATCGATGGTTCTTTTTAATCCATCAATTTCATTATTGGTACGTTGCAACTCAATTTTAGTTTGGGTAATTTTTGAACGGGTGATAAATCCATTAAATAATGGCACGGTCATTCCCACACTGATATTTGAAATAGTAAACCAACGCTGATTCTGTGTTAAAAAATTCCAAGTGTTACGCTGCGCGTTTTTGGCATATAAACTATTCAAGGCAATCGTAGGTATCTGACTCAATTTGTACCGACGAATATTATATTCCCCTAATTTTCGTCCTAGATCAGCCACCTGAAATTCTTTGCGATCACTATAGGAATAAGTACCATTATTAAGTAATCCATCTTTAATCATGTCGGGTGTGATTGTTTCAGTCAGTGTCAATTGCTCTTCTACGGGCATTCCCATCAACACTTTCAGTCCATAGTATCCATTGGAAACCATCGACAAAATTTTATTACGCTCGGTTTGAAGGTTCGCTAATTGTACGGCAACACGATCAATGTCTAATTTTTCGCGGAATCCGTTTTCATAGAGCACGCGTGTATCATTGAGATTTTTTGTTACAAAGGAAATGGTAGAGTCCAATAATTCAATTTGAGTGCGACTCACCACCAACTGATAATAGATTTTAAGAACGTTTGCCTTAATTATTTCCTGTGTGAGCTCTGCACTTTTACCCGCTAGTTGCATAGCCGCCTCACGCGCTTGCAATCCAACAAACACCTGCCCATCAAATAAAATTTGATTTAAACTAACCCCCGCGTTTGCACTAAACTTAGTACCAAACTGGGCCGCAATAAAACCAAAATCGTGCGGCATGGTAATGGTATTACCCGCTCCATTTTTTACTCCTTCATTAATCAGCACTTGATAAGTGGCCGGCGAAATAAAGTTGGGGATTACCTGCGTGGCAATATTGGGATTGTAGGTAGTAGTAAAACTGCTATTGATATGGGGAAACGCTGCCGAAGTAATTTGTCGATTTGTTTCTTCCTGCAAACGAATTCCTAACAAGGCATTTTTAACCTGCACATTATTTTTCAGTGCATAATCCGCTGCCTGTTGTGCCGTAAAAGCATGTGCAGGCACTTGTAGTGTGTCAATCGGTAGGGCCATCGCGTGGCTTATACTACCAATTCCAATAATAATTCCTAACACACGTTTCAAACTAATCATGATTAACTATTTTTTTCTGTTTGTTTATAAGACTGAATCAGCTGGTGTCCCTCTAGCGTAGCTAACCCATAAATGAAATTTTCCGCAATCAATTGGGCAGTTTCTGCCATATTAAATTGGGTGGGCGGATACAGTGCAATGTCAAAAGGAATCATCATAGACTCTAATCGAAAACGGCTCATGATTTCCAAATGAATATCGGGACGATAGTATCCTTCTGCTATGCCTCTTTCAATATTGCAACGAATGAAATCAAGAAGAAATTGATTTTTATATACATTGAAACGCTGAAATCCTGTTGGATGAAATTTTTGCAAATCAAAAAGAACCATGGGGTTCATATTGCGAAAGTCTTCCATGACCCGTTGCA
>CAYFLE010000200.1:0-536 GCA_964343645.1 uncultured Chitinophaga sp.
GTTACCGGATATTTTTAAAATTCCGTTTCAACTCTATTTTGACGGGTATCACTACAATGAAATCGCCGAAGCGCTCAATGAACCGCTCGGCACCATCAAGAGCCGGATTCACTTTGCGCGTAAATTATTGAAGGAACAACTCCAGCATTCCTAACTTCAACGAATGTCTCAACCTACTGCCCTGGTGATCGGATCGGGTTTTGCCGGTCTGTCTGCTGCTTCCTTTTTAGCCCAAGCGGGTTTTGATGTTACCGTATTGGAAAAAAACGCTACCCCGGGCGGGAGGGCTCGTCAGTTAGTAGAAAATGGTTTTACGTTTGACCTGGGTCCTAGTTTTTACTGGATGCCCGATGTGTTTGACCAGTATTTTGCCTCCTTTGGAAAAAAAGTTTCCGATTATTACGGGTTAAAGCGACTGGATCCTTCTTACCGCGTGTATTGGAAAGACGGCTTTACTGATATGCCGGCTAGTTATGAGGAACTCCAAAAAGTATTTGAGAAACTAGAGCCGGGTAGTGGTGTTAAGCTCGATCAAT
>CAYFLE010000200.1:546-1261 GCA_964343645.1 uncultured Chitinophaga sp.
CACCGAGTTTATGAATTGGGAAACGATTAGTGGGGCCCTCAAACTTCAACTACTCACCAATATCAGCAAACATATTGCGCATCACTTTACCCATCCCAAGCTTCGGCAGCTCATGGAATTTCCGGTGTTGTTTTTAGGCGCATTACCAGAAGAAACACCCGCCCTCTATAGTTTAATGAACTATGCCGATATCAAAGGAGGCACTTGGTATCCCGAAGGGGGCATGTATGCGGTAGTGCAAGCGATGGTAAAATTAGCTACAGAACTAGGCGTGAAATTTCATTATGAAGAGCCGGTGCTATCTTTTCAATTGGAACCGGATGCTACTCCTTTGATGTTTCGTGCTCCCTTCACTGGTACTGGTCGCATCCGCTCCGTGCGCACGTCTAAAAAAACGTATGTGGCCGATGTGATTGTGAGTGGCGCTGATTACCAGTTCACCGAAATGCAATTACTGCCACCTGATTATCGTTCCTATTCCGCTTCTTATTGGGACAAGCGCGTGATGGCACCCTCTTGCCTTATGTATTATGTGGGGCTGAATAAAAAATTAAAAGAACCCATCCATCACTGTCTATTTTTTGATGAACCCTTTGGTCCGCATGGGCAAGAAATTTATAAAGATCCCAAGTGGCCTACCGCTCCGCTATTTTATGTGAGTGTGGCATCGGCCACAGATCCAGCTGTAGCGCCAACAGGTTGTGAGAATATTGTC
>CAYFLE010000200.1:1271-2700 GCA_964343645.1 uncultured Chitinophaga sp.
TGGTTTAACTGGGGACACCGAATCATTACGCGATCAGTATTTTGATTTGATTGTGCGCCGGATGGAATCGCATCTGGGAGAAGAAATTCGTTCGTCGGTTATCTATAAAAAAACGATGGCCGTGTCTGATTTTCAAAAGGAGTATAATTCTTTTAAAGGCAATGCATACGGTCTTGCCAATACACTGCTACAGACTGCGATATTTAGACCGGCTTGTAAAAGCAAAAAAGTTTCCAATTTATTTTACACGGGACAATTAACCGTGCCGGGTCCGGGTGTGCCACCTTCGTTGATTAGTGGACAAGTGGTGGCGAGGGAAGTGCAAAAGCAGTTTGGGCGGGCATTGAAGCGAGGGTCAAAACTTTCCAATAAATTTTAGTAACTTACTATTCATGATCGAGCTTTTTCATCAATCCAGCGAGCAGTGCAGTGCAGTAGTGACCCGTCGCTACAGTACTTCTTTTGCGTCTGCCATTCGGCTCCTGCACCGCGACCTGCGCACGCCCATTTGCAATATTTATGGGTTTGTGCGATTAGCCGATGAAATTGTTGACACCTTTCACCAGCACAACAAAGAGGCCTTACTCGCCGATTTTAAAAAGGAGACCTATACCGCCATTGCGCAGGGGATTTCTCTCAACCCCATTTTGCATAGTTTTCAGCGGACGGTCAATCAATACCAAATTGATCATGCGTTGATCGATGCGTTTTTTCATTCCATGGAAATGGATTTGTCTCGCACGGCGTATGATGAGCGCGGGTACCAGGAATATATTTATGGCTCCGCCGAAGTGGTGGGCCTGATGTGTCTCTATGTATTTTGTGAGGGAGACAAGTCTTTCTATGCAAAATTAGAATCACCTGCGCGCGCACTCGGGGCCGCTTTTCAAAAAGTGAATTTTTTGCGAGACATCCGCGCCGATTATCAAGGGCTTTCTCGCGTTTATTTTCCGGGTTGTGATTTTTCTAATTTTACTCGGGCCGATAAACGCGCTATTGAAGCAGATATTCTGCAAGACTTTCGTGCCGCCTATGCCGGTATCCAGCAATTACCCTTGAAAGCACGTTTTGGCGTGTATGTGGCGTACAAATACTATCTGTCTTTATTTAAAAAAATCCGTGGACTGGAACCCGCTTCCGTATTACAGGCGCGGATCCGGATCCCCAATATTCAAAAAGCGTACATCGTGTTACGGGCCGGTGTCAAAAACCAATTACGACTTATTTAATGGACACGGTTTTGACTGGCAGGGATCAATTGATTTTAGTAGATGAGCAGGACCGCCCGGTGGGAACCTGTGAAAAAATGGAAGCGCATCAAAAGGGGCTCTTGCACCGCGCGTTTAGTGTGTTTTTATTTGACCGCGCGGGACGGATGTTATTACAACAACGTGCGTTGCATAAATATCATAGTGGCGGACTCTGGACT
>CAYFLE010000201.1:0-2131 GCA_964343645.1 uncultured Chitinophaga sp.
TCTTTATGCTTAGTCTTGGCGCATTAGTGGTAACGTTTTGCGGCTTTGCGTTCGGGCGGGATTAGTCGCACAAAAGTTTATTAAAAGCCTAAAGTTAAATATACGAAAAAAGTGTCAAACGAGGCACGGAACCCCGCCTGACGCAAAACCGCTGTTAGCTGATGGGCTTATTCTCTTTTGATGTCTAATAGTGACCTTATTAAATCTACAACCTTTAACGGTTGCTCTAATGGGCTTATGTGTCCACCGTCAACGATTACTGTTTCTATGATGGGAGGTGTAGGAACGTAATCTTCTTTACCTTTTAGTGCGATTGCTTTCACCTTTAAATAGATTATCAGCGATGTAGCATCCTCTGCATCGATAATGACTTTTGTATCCGTTTGTTTGATATCTCGAATTGAAAGCATGTTCATGGAACGTTGAAGTTGCTGGAGCAAATTGGGATTTTCTTTCAATGACGCTTTTCCATACAACGATTTAGCGGCTTGCTTCGTGTAAAAGTTTCGAAAAGCCAACATCGTATGTTGAAGTTTGAACATCCTTTTTTGTTTCGGAGTAGCTGCTTCAAACGGCATATTGCACAAACCAATTCCTTCAAATCTTTCAGGATGTTTACTTGCTGCTCTAAGTATTGTCATACTGCCCCACGAATGTCCTATTGCGATAACCTTTGGAATTTTCAAACTATCCAAAATTTCGATGAGCATATCGGCGCAATCAGATAATGACCAATCCGTTTTTTTGATCTCACGACTTTTACCATGCAGCGGCATATCAAGAGCAATGACCATACGGTCATCAATCTCCTGAACTTGTTCGTCCCATAAATGATGGTCAAAATAAACTCCGTGTAGAAAAATGATGGGAAGATTATCGCTTTTACGCTCTATGGTATGAACAGCGATTTTACCAATTTTGGTATTGATCAATTGCGTTTGAGCTTCGGTTATCATGCTGATGATTAGGATTACGATTAAAATTAAAAACGCATTCATTTAATTACTGATGGATGGCGCCTGACGGGAATAGGAAGTATCCGTGATTTGTTGCACCATAAATTTGGCCATATCGCCAAGTGTGACTGCTAATTTCAATCCTTTTCCATCAAGCGTTGCGAGGACATTTCCCCTTGGTGTTTTATCGACAATGTTTGGGCAACGAACGATGGTCCAATCGAGTTCACTATTCATAATGATGGGCTCCATTCTGTTTTTATCGTCAATCAAAACGTTGAGCCACCTCATGAAATAGGGAAGAATAATTTTTGTGAAAAACCAAGGTTGAAAGGATACGCTATTTCCTGCGCCAACGTTACTCATTGCGATGAGCCTTTTGATTTGCTGTTTTTCCATTTCTTCAACGATTATTTTTGTCGCATCAGAAATAAATGTGGTGTGCTTTCCATCACCTTTTCCGCCAACACCAAGACATTGAATGACTGCTTCACAATTTTTCAAGACTTCGGCAACGGTATTATTGTCTAGTACATTGCCTTCAACAACAGTGAGATTTTCAGCATCAAGGGTAATTGCAGATTTATTTCTTACCAAAATGGTAACTTCATGTTGCTTTAAAAGTGCTTCTTTTAAAATGGCTTTGCCCGAAAAACCTGTTGCACCGAATAGGACTACTTTCATTATTACATTGATTTTATTACAATGCAAAATTCGGAAGGGTTTTCTGCTTGAAACTGACACAAATGTGTCAAAATGAATTGCTTTTATTGTAAACTTCAGCCTTCTAGTTAAATAAGTCAATTATACCAGAAAGACCAGAACCAATGATAATTGACCATGAAATCCAGTCTTTAAATTCGTTGTTTTTGTGTTTCAGAAATAAAATATGAAGAAGTAAATGAACAATCATAAAAATATTGAATCCTTTCATAAATACTTCAATATCTTGGCTGCGGGTCAACTGCCAAAAAATAAAGTAGAACAAAGGAATATGAGCGATTACAAATACTAGGTGCCCTAACTTATCACTGAGTAACGAAAGACCAGGAAAAATACGCCATTCCCTACAACGTATTGCATCCATTTCGTGCAATGTCATGAGCGAAATTCCAAGGTAGAAGAAAAAGTATTCGGACATAATCAGGGTTATTTTTTTGTATACTATTGTTACG
>CAYFLE010000201.1:2141-2700 GCA_964343645.1 uncultured Chitinophaga sp.
ATATTTTAAAAACACATGCACTTTTAACGTCATTTATTTTGTTGCCATCACCTTTGCCGCGATGTTGAGCCTTAATTTACTTGAGGGCATAATACCAGAAAAAAATGCGAGAACGTTGTTTCTAATCCCTGGAACAACATGGAGTTTTCCCGACATCATTCCGCGATAACCAACCAAAGCAACGGCTTTTGCGGACATAACGCCCTTTGCGTATAATTTGGCATTGTTCATATCGGCGCGCTCCATAAAATTAGACTCGGTAGCACCGGGAGAGAGAACCGTAGCAGAAACGCCTGTATTTTCAAATTCCTTGTGAATGGCCTCTGTTAAACTTATGTCATAAGCTTTTGTGGCTCCATAAACCGCAAAATTTGGATCAGGTTGTAGTCCCGCCATAGACGCAACATTTAAAATTCTACCTTTACCTCGTTTCACCATTACTTTGCCGAAATGATAACTTAATTCCGTTAAACTCAAAATATTCAACTGAATCATTTCACGGTATTTCTCCATTTTCCGTTATATGAATAGACCATATTCTCCAAAACCTGCATTGTTG
>CAYFLE010000202.1:0-241 GCA_964343645.1 uncultured Chitinophaga sp.
GGAAACTTTTTATAAAAAATATAATTACGTTCCCGTTTCCGTCCGGGATGGAATTTCATTAGCCAATTTAGGAGGCGATTTTAGTGTGTTGGGAAATGAAGAAGTGACCACGAATGGTAAAGGCGCCGCAACAGGTATTGAGTTGTTCTTCCAACAAAAGCCAACCAAACACTTCTACACCACTGCATCTTACACGTTTTTTGTTAGTCAGTTTAGTGGGGCTAATGGAATAAATATTGCC
>CAYFLE010000202.1:251-2696 GCA_964343645.1 uncultured Chitinophaga sp.
ACCAATGGATTACCGATTCAGTTAAATGGAAGCAATGGAATTCCATTTATTTTATCCAATCAAGATGGAATACCTATTCCGACAATTGGGTTTATTGTTGAATTCTAATTGATCTTCAGGTGCGAGAGGACCGGCGTCTTAATAAAAACATATGAAGACCCAATGCGAAAAGAATCAATCCAAGACCTACATAAAACCAATTGTTTAATAATTGGTCTTCCCGATAGACTAAAAAGGCGAGCAAAATGCCATATACTGGCTCTAGATTAAAAGCAAGGTTCACGGTGAAAGCTGATAATTTTTGTAAGGCAGCCCCTGACAATTGAAATGCCCATACAGAACAGAACCAGGACAACACCAATAGCCAACCAAAATCAGCGAGGGTGGGCAAAATACGGATAGAAGGATCAAATTGATAATAGAGCGGGATCAGTAAGGCAACAAATACAAAACCAAAGGATTGCTGCCAAACCAATAGTGATTCCACATTGGTCTCTTTTAAAATTTCTCGATTTAAGATGGGAAAAAGTGAGGCCAACAGTGCTGACAGCACTCCTAAAAAGATACCAAACGTATACTGCGAATCAAAGTGGAAAATAATATAAACTCCCAAGAGTGTAACAAGCCCTAACAACACTTCTACCCAATCAAACTTTTTTCGAAGAAGTAGCGGTTCTAATATTGCTGTAAAAAAACTAATCAAGGCAAAACACACCAATGCAATAGAAACATTGGCATATTTAATAGCCCCATAAAAGGTAATCCAATGTGATGCGGCAAATACCGCAGAAAGCGCAATCCGAAATTTAATTTTTGATATAATAGGACGGACCACTCCTTGCCAATTAAAAATGATAACCATCGTTACTGCTGTGAACAGCAATCGATAAAATACGATCATCACTTCATTCAACGTAATCAATCGGCCCAATATACCCGTGAAGCCAGCTAGTAATACGGCCCCGTGTAATTGGTAAAATGCTTTTCGCATACCGATACTTATTGTTTCTTTTGGCCGTACTGAGCGGTAGCCGCGTAGCTTTTAAGACGCAAAACACCCACGACGCCCTCTTTGATGATTCCTTTATTCATTTTTGAAGCGCCCAGTGTTCGATCCTGAAATTGTATAGGCACTTCCCGTATGGTAAAACCCAATTTCCAAGCGGCATATTTCATTTCAATCTGGAAAGCATAACCCACAAAACGAATGGCGTCTAAATTCAATTGCTTGAGGACCTCTGCTTTGTAACATACAAATCCAGCAGTAGGATCCATAACAGGCATCCCTGTTAAAATTCTTGTATAAACAGAAGCTCCCTTGGATAAAAACACACGAAGAAAGGGCCAGTTAATCACTCCGCCTCCTTTGATATAACGAGAGCCAATTGAAAGATCAGCGCCTTGATTTTTACAAGAATCGTATAGTCGCACTAAATCTTTGGGATTATGAGAAAAATCAGCATCCATTTCAAAAATATACGCATACCCCTTTTGAATTGCCCAACGAAAACCATGGATATACGCAGTACCTAAACCTAATTTTCCTTTTCGTTCCTCTAAAAAAAGTTTTCCGGGATAAACACTCATCAATTCTTTCACAAGCGCTGCTGTCTGGTCGGGAGAACCGTCATCCACTACCAACACATGAAATTCTCCAGGCAATTCAAAAACCGCCTGTAAAATGGAGGGAATATTTTCCCTTTCATTATAAGTTGGAATAATGACTAGCTTATCCATTCTTTTTTAGCATCGATCGCGTAAAAATTTCTGTTAGTTTATTTTTTGTATGCTGAGGAAAATCACCTTTCATCATCCAATCATAATACTGTGGTTCACTCTTGAGCACTTCCGCTACAGGCTTTCCTTTAAACTTGCCAAAGTTGAATACCTCTACCCCATTTTCCCACACAAATCGTCGAGCAAAGTCAATAATTTGTTCCTCACCAATCGTTTTTAGTATTGAATCGAGATTGGATCCAAGTGTAGGATATCGATCTAATTGAGCAGACAAAATTTCAAGTGTGGCCGTGGCATCCACCTCCGCTGAGTGAGCATTCTCCAATGACTTTTGACAATAAAATTGATACGCAGCAGAAAGTGTTCTCGGTTCCATTTTATAGAAAATCTGTTGCACATCCAACATCTTTCTGCCCTTCATGTCAAACTCAACTTCAGCACGTAAAAACTCTTCCACCAATAAAGGAATATCAAAGCGGTTTGAATTATATCCAGCCAAATCACAACCATCTAGAAACTGCTTGAGTTCCTGTGCCAATTGTTTAAAATGGGGGGCATCCTTAACCATTTCATCCGTAATGCCATGTACATCAGTGGATGCTTTAGGGATTGGTATAGTCGGATTGATTAATTTTCGCTTGACAGAGCGAGTACCATCTGGCAATTGTTTGACGATGGCAATTTCAATGATTCGATCAGTGCCCAAGT
>CAYFLE010000203.1:0-2691 GCA_964343645.1 uncultured Chitinophaga sp.
TGTCATTGCCCATCGAGGGGCTTTCAAGAAAAATGAATTTCCTGAAAACTCGATTGCTTCGTTGCGCGAAGCTATCCGTTTAGGATGCACAGGATCTGAGTTTGATGTACGAATGACGGCAGATGAGGTATTAGTAATCAGTCATGATGCAGCGCATGGGGGATTAGATATAGAATCATCTACGTATGCCGATCTAAAAAGTCATCCATTAAAAAATGGAGAAACGATCCCAACGCTTGCACAGTATTTAGCAGCTGGAAAAAAAAATAATAGAGGTACTCGTCTTGTTCTTGAGATCAAGCCTTCGCCGGCAGGGAAGGAGCGGGGGCAATTGATTGCCGCTAAAGTAGTTGAACAAGTTCAAAAAAGTGGTGTTGCGCCAATGACAGAATATATCAGTTTTGATTTTGCTATTCTTAAAAAGGTTCAGGAATTAGCACCCAAGGCAGCTACTCATTATTTAAATGGCGATAAATCCCCTGAAGAAATCAAACAGGATGGGATTACAGGAATCGATTACAACATTCAAGTATTTCAAAAAAATCCTGAGTGGATACAACAAGCAAAATCATTGGGAATCGTATTAAATGTATGGACGGTAAATAGTCCAGCGCAATTAGAATGGTGTTTGCAGCAATCCTTTGATTTTATTACTACCAATGAACCTGAGTATTTATTGGCCCGCGTAAAAAAATAATTATCCACTCGCTGCCTCGTTACCGTCAATGGACATGAGATGATCAAATAGATTTGTTTCTGACGGGATGCCAATTTTCTTTCTCAATCGGTAACGACTAATTTCGACTCCCCGAACTGAAATATTCATTAATTGAGCTATTTCTTTACTGCTCAAATTCATGCGCAAATAAATACAAAGCTTTACTTCATTAGCGGTAAGATTGGCGTATTTCTTTTTCAAGGTTACTACAAAGTCGCTGTGTACTTTGTCAAAGTGTTTAGCAAACGCATCCCATTCCTGATCAATTTTATCATCATCAGACACAGATTTGATGACTTTTTTAATTTCTTGAACTGCTACTTTGTTATCTATATTTTTTAGGGAGTGGGAGAGTTCTTCTTTAATTTTTGTCAGCAATTCTCCTTTTTTGACAAGGTGCATGGTAGAGGAGGCGAGTTCAGAATTTTTGAAATTAATTTCTGCTTCTAGTTTTTCATTTTGAAGCGACACAATTTCATTTTGGGACTTATTAAGTTCGAGTTCATGAATATACTGGAGACGTTTATTTTCTTCTTCAATTTTTTCTTTTTGCTTGAGGAATTTTCGTTTTTGAAACTGGTACATTGTAATGAATAAGCTTGCTACCAATAGAAAATAAATCAGGTAGGCCCATATGGTTCGGTACCAAGGAGGAAGGACACTGAATGAATAGGAGGTAACGGATGACTCGTTGCCGAAATTATTACGCACTTTGACCTCAAATGTGTAATTGCCTTCTAAGAGGTTGGTGTATTCTTTTTCCGTTTTATCAGACCAAGGTGACCAAGTTTTTTCAAAACCTTTTAAACGATAAGAATATTCTAGTGTGGTTTGTTGACCAAATAATATAGCAGAATAATTAATTCGAATGGACTGCCAATTACTTGCGATGCTTAGCTTATTAGCAATAAATCCATTTTGATCGGGTTGCCCGAAGCCTCCATAAATTAGACTATCTTTTTTGTCAGTAATGGTAAGTTTTCGAATTTCGACTTTCAGTGACTTGATATTTTGTTTGTATTTTAAATAGTTGACATGAAATATTCCTTTTTCTCCACTAATAAAAATATTTTGTTCATCATAAGGCAAAATGAATTCGAATCCACTAAGAATTTTATTGGTTAATTCAGGTAGATATGTGATGGTATGGTCGCTGGCATGAATAACGCCAACCATTTTATCTTGTACAAACCAGTAATTCCCATTTTTGTCTTGGTTGATATAACGAACACTTTTCTTGCCTATTGTTTTTTCGAATTCAGGATGAGCCATAAATCGGTCTTTCCCCTCTTGATAGATAAATATTCCTTTCTCGGTTGCTAAAACAATTTTTCCATTAAGCAGATATACTTGATTATTAAGGGGAGCTGGTACTCCTTGTTGTTGATCGTATTTTTTAATCGGGTATGTCGAATCAGCAACGGATATTTTAAAAATTCCATGATAGGGATGGGATACCCACACATTCCCTTTTGAATCTGTAACTAAATAGCGGGAGGATTCTTCAAAGGATGGAATTATTTTATGAAGCGTTAAACTGGAATGCTGGTTTTTAAAAATTGATACCCCTTGATACTGTCCGATTGCTATTAAATCTGAATTGTTTGCTGTTTGTAAGGGTACAAAATTCCAATTACCTGATTTCTTGTTAAAAGGTATAGCGTTATTATTTTTTATAACAAATCCGCCTTCGTGATGGCCCATCAGTAATTCATTGTTATACTCCGATAAACTCCAAACCTGTCCATCTGTGCCTGGTATTTTATTGAAGTTGGCAAGTGTGTAACTTTTGTCTGGACTATCTTTTAGCGGCGCACTAAATAGTCCATTTGAGGTTCCGATGTATAATTGATTATTATGGGTTGCCATGGCATAGCCAGCTCCATCCTCTTGACTGGGTGAAATTTGTTTAATGGCACTATTGAACGCAATAAAGTCTATCCCGTTATCTAATCCTAGCCACAAATTCTGGT
>CAYFLE010000204.1:0-2673 GCA_964343645.1 uncultured Chitinophaga sp.
ACTTGATGTTGACGGTTGTATCGGCCGCTTCAACTTCTGAAATACGTCCGTTCACTGTTAGTATTTTTTCGCTATAGGTAGCATTCGCTGCACTATCTGCCATTTGAAATGCATCTATCAATTCCATTGCTTGGACCGTATAGGCTGATTGCGTACTGGCTGTATCCTCAAATTTCTCATTCATGATATACCAATAGGCTGCGCCTGCCAGCACAATTCCAACTCCAAGTCCGATAGCTATCTTTTTTGTCCAGGTCATTGTTGCTCCTTTTCCCAAATAATCGGGAGTAGTATTAAACGCCAATTTGAGTGCTAAGTTCAAATTAGTAATCAAATATACAATGTTTAAACATTGAATTTACTTGGCAGGGCCTATTTTAATGCAAAAGACCTGCCCGGTAAAAGACAGGTCTGTACTAACCCATTGATTTCTAATGGATAAGATTAAAGGGCTTGGGCCTCCTTAATTTTTTCACGGATCTTAGCTTCGATCTCACCCGCTAATTCAGGGTTATCCAACATCAACTGCTTAACCGACTCACGACCCTGCCCTAGTTTATCATCATTATAGCTATACCAGCTACCGCTCTTATTAATAATCCCTAACTCCGTTCCCATATCAATGATCTCGCCGGCCTTGGAAATACCTTCCCCAAAAATGATATCAAACTCTGCTGCACGAAAAGGAGGTGCTACTTTATTCTTCACCACTTTTACTTTGACATGGTTGCCGATGGCTTCATCTCCATCTTTTACTTGTTGGGTACGACGAATATCCAAACGAACAGATGCATAAAACTTTAAAGCATTTCCTCCAGTTGTAGTTTCTGGATTTCCAAACATCACGCCAATCTTTTCACGAAGCTGATTGATAAAAATGCAGATAGTATTTGTTTTAGCAATGGTTGCAGTGAGTTTACGCAAAGCCTGACTCATTAATCGCGCATGCAAACCCATTTTGCTATCTCCCATTTCTCCCTCTAATTCACTCTTAGGAACCAACGCGGCTACAGAGTCAATCACCACTACATCTAATGCACCAGAAAGAATTAAACGATCCGCAATCTCCAATGCTTGTTCCCCGTAATCGGGTTGAGAAATTAAAAGATTCTCTACGTCCACTCCTAACTTTTGCGCGTAGGAACTATCAAAAGCATGTTCGGCATCGATGATTGCACACATACCTCCTTTCTTTTGTGCTTCGGCAATAACATGGATCGCAATGGTAGTTTTACCAGAAGACTCAGGTCCATAGATCTCAACAATTCTTCCTTTAGGTAGTCCGCCAATTCCCAACGCTGAATCCAATGCAATTGATCCAGTTGAGATTACTTCTTGTTGCATTTCTCCTTTCTCATTCATCATCATTACACTGCCCTTCCCATAGTCTTTCTCGATCTTATCCATCGTCAACTTGAGGGCCTTCAGCTTGTCATTATTCCCAGACATAATTAATAAGTTTAGAAAGCAAAACTAATAGTTTTAGCAAACAAAAGCTAATTATTTTGGAAATTTTTTAGGTTTCTTTTCCCCCTTCCTGCTGGGGATTTAAACGATGATTATCAGCTAATTAGACAAAAAAAGCCGCTAAAACAACACTCAAACTGCCGGTCAATAGCCCCCAATAAACCTCGGCTGGCCGGTGCTCCCCTACTAAAAGTCGGGCTGATGAAACTAGGCCGGTAATCAACAGCGCTGCACTTAACCAAACTCCAAAAAAGAGTCGCTCGTGAAAGACCATCCATAAGAGCATGCCCAGGGTGGTACCCAGTGCGATGGCATGCAAACTGATTTTAAATTTTGTATTCAACATCAAGGCCGCCACAGAAGAAAGCCACACTCCAAGCGCATAATGAATAGTAATAGGCGGTTGACCTGGTAAATTTTTCCATACATACCAAATCCAGAAATACCAAATTCCCGAAGCTACTAATGGAATGATACGATCTTTTTGTTCTTTTAATTGAATGGAAGAAATAAATCCGAGTGCTTTTAATAAGGCAACGGTAACTAAAGGAAAAAACGTAAAAAGTGCGATAGACTGTAGCAGCACAATTTTTTTCTGCTGATCCGTGTAACCCAAAAAATGAATGGGATGCACATACAATAGAAATAAAATAAAAAAGACAGGTATAAAAACCGGATGAAAAACAAACGACAGGAAAGAAGCCAGTCGGCGCATTGTGAAAAATTTACGGTAATTTAGTCAGTTTACGGCCAACTTTCTATTTAACTGAATGAGAAAATTGATTTATGTCATATTAATTGTTGTCTTACAGCTTGGCGTTAGCCCAAATGCCACAGCACAAAAAATCAGTTTTCGGGAAAAGTACCAGCCGTTGGCAGATTCACTTTCCCAAGTATATCAAATACCCGCTTCCGTCATATTAGGAGTGGCTATTATTGAATCAGGCTCTGGGACCAGCCGAAATAGTAAGTTGCTCAATAACTTTTTTGGAATCAAGGGCCGTAATAATTTATTAAAGACGAAGGGAATTCGCAGTAGCTATAAACAATACAAAACAGATACCGCTTCCTTTGTGAACTTTTGTACCCTGGTTGCTAAAAAAAAGTTTTATCCTTCACTAGCAGGCAATCCAGATTATAGACCTTGGATTTTGGCATTGAGTAAAACGGGGTATTCAGAAGTGCCAGAAACCTGGCGGAAGTTGA
>CAYFLE010000205.1:0-1357 GCA_964343645.1 uncultured Chitinophaga sp.
AATACCGCTAGCCCGCGTTTTCACCTTGAATGGCACGTCTAGTTATTTAGATGAAGTGGGGCAGTTGATGCCTCTTTCCACAACACGCGCTGTGAAAGTGCCCGTATTTACTGGAATAGCTGATAGCATCGGCATTAACAATCGAGATAGCCTCTTATTGATTCAGATGAGAGATATGGCGCAGTTTATTGTTAACGATACATTTTGGAATGCCCAAGTAGCGCAACTGGATCGGACGGCGGATCAAAATTGGGAAATGATTCCTGTAGTAGGTGATCATATTGTGAAATTGGGTCAAGCAACTGATTTTCCAAGGCAATTACGCAATCTGTTTATTTTTTATAAACAGGTTTTAGTCAAGACTGGTTTTAATCGTTATCGGACTATTGATTTAAGATATGAAAACCAAGTGGTGGCAGGTTATGGCATTGGACAAAAAGTAGATTCTATTCAATTAAGAAAAAGTGTACAGCAGTTATTACAGCAATCAAGATTAGCTGATTTGGATACAACTATACGCTATTTACCAAAACCATTGCAGCCGCTTTTGAAGGATGATACCACAGCAATTAACAACGATTTAAAAAATAGTTTACCTGTAGATACAACTATCACAACCCCAAAACCCACTAAAAAAATAAACAACTAAAAAACATCGCTATGAACAACCAAAACCCCATCATTGTAGGTCTGGACATTGGGACTACCAAGATTGCAGTGATTGCTGGCCGTAAAAACGAGTTTGGCAAATTGGAAATCCTTGGATTTGGTAAAGCAAATTCTAATGGCGTTAAGCATGGTCAGGTCCTCAACATCGATGAGACGATCAAGGCTATTCGTACTGCATTAGATAATTGCTTTGCATCCAATCCAAATTTAGAAATTGGTGAAGTATACGTAGGTATCGCTGGTCACCACATTAAAAGCTTGCAAACGCGCGGTGATATGGTCCGCCATCGCACAGATGAGGAAGTTACACAGCGCGAAATTGATAAGCTGATTGACGACCAATATAAAACGTATATCCCTGCTGGTGATCAGATTATTGATGTGATTCCGCAAGAGTTCACCGTAGATAATATTCCCAATATTGCTAATCCAATTGGATATGGCGGTGTAAAAATTGGTGCCAATTTCCACATCATCACCGGTGACAAAAATGCCATTCGCAATATTAATCGCAGCGTTGAAAAAGCAGGATTACATACAAAAGATCTCGTATTGCAACCTCTTGCTTCTTCAGCTGCCGTCATGGGACAAGAAGATCTTGAAGCAGGTGTTGCCATTGTAGATATTGGCGGTGGTACTACGGACTTAGCCGTATTTAATGAAGGAATTTTAAAGCATACAGCTGTCA
>CAYFLE010000205.1:1367-2333 GCA_964343645.1 uncultured Chitinophaga sp.
CAGCTGTCATTCCATTTGCTGGAGAAAATATCACTAACGATATCAAATCCGGCTTAGGCGTTTTACGTACGCAGGCCGAACAAATGAAAGTTCAATTTGGATCTGCGCTGGCTAATGAAGCTAAAACGAATGCGTATATCACCATTCCAGGATTAAGAGGTATGCCGGCCAAAGAAATCAGTGTTAAAAATCTAGCCAATATCATCCAGGCACGTATGAGTGAGATTATGGATTTTGTCACCTATCATCTCAAGCAAGTTGGTTTAGATAATAAGTCGCTCAATGGAGGTATTATTTTAACCGGGGGTGGGTCTCAATTGAAGCATTTGATTCAACTTACTGAATATGTAACAGGGTTAAATGCAAGAATTGGTTTCCCCAATGAACATTTAGCCGCAGGCCATATCGAAGAGTTGTCAAAGCCTACTTACTCTACTTGTATTGGTTTGATTTTAAAAGGCTATGATGATTTTGAACATAACCGTAAAGAATTTGATAAGGGATATCGTAAAGTAGATGTTCCATCCAATTTACGTCGTACAGCTACAGGTGAACTAGAAGTTGTTGCGGAAGAAACTGAAATAAGTGAGGAGCAAATGAGAAAGCGTCGCAACTTAACTGGTTTCTGGAGCAAGTTCAAAGACCGCATCATTGATTTGTTTAAAGAAGAAGAAGACCGTCATTTATAATTATACGTACTAACCCATTCAATCATTTGTAAACTCATTTCCATGATTTTGATCTACCCACAGAAAAATCCTCAATCATTAAAGTGATTGGTGTTGGCGGCGGCGGTAGTAATGCTGTCAACTACATGTTTAATCAACACATCGAGGGTGTAAATTTTGTAATCTGTAATACAGATGCACAAGCCCTTGCGATTAGTGGCGTACCTAACCGTGTACAATTGGGGCCCTACTTGACACAGGGACTTGGAGCGGCCGCGAATCCAGATATTGGACGTCA
>CAYFLE010000205.1:2343-2662 GCA_964343645.1 uncultured Chitinophaga sp.
TTTCGTTACTGCCGGAATGGGTGGCGGTACGGGTACCGGTGGTGCACCCATTGTTGCAAAAATTTGCAAGGAGATGGGAATACTTACGGTAGGTATAGTGACTACTCCTTTTGCGTATGAAGGAAAGAAAAGAATGCAACAAGCTGATGAAGGAATCAAGCAATTACGTCAACATGTCGATACGTTACTTATTATCAGCAATGATAAGTTGCGTCATCAGTTTGGAAATTTAAAAATGCGCGAAGCATTTGAAAAAGCGGATAACGTTTTGGCTACTGCAGCTCGTTGTATCACTGATGTGATAAATAGTACCGGTCAA
>CAYFLE010000206.1:0-2660 GCA_964343645.1 uncultured Chitinophaga sp.
ACCATATACTCCCCCACCAATGGCAGGAAGTCCTATTGCTTGACGGATAATAAACTCAGGAGAACCCGTAGAAGGAGCAATGGTTTTTGCACTATTAATATTTAAAACACCATTGATGCTCAACTTTTCGTTCAATTTGAAATCAGGATTAAAACGAATATCATAACGTTGATGACTATTGTTAGGAATCAATCCTTGCTGATTCAAATAGGTAACAGAAGCGAAAATATTCGTGTTATCTCCAGCAGAATTAATGGTCACGTTATGATTCTGCATTAGACCTGTGTTGCTTAATAATAATCCCAGCCAATCTGTATCAATGACATCCAAATTATTGGGAGCCGTTGATTTGTATTTGTCAATCAATGCTTGTGTGTATAAAAAAGCACTAGGGTTACCTGTTCTATTTTGCTCTGCTAAATTGCTCAACTCCATATGCTCCACCGCAGTGGTACGCTCTGGAATAGCTGTAGCTTCTTGTTTAGTAAGGAAGGCATTGTAAGACACTTGCACTCCTTTACCTTTTGCACGCTTCGTTTTTACTAATACCACTCCATTCGCAGCACGTGCTCCATACACCGCTGTAGAAGCCGCATCCTTTAAAATGGTGATGCTCTCGATAGCGTTTGGATCAATCATATCAAATCCTGAAACAACTCCATCGACCATAATCAATGGGCTTTGACCTGCATAGATTGAACCTAATCCTCTGATACGGATGGAAGCGCCATCTGCACCCGGACGACCAGACTGCTGTTGTACGGTTACACCCGGAGCAAGACCTTGCAACAAATTACTTGCAGTAGAAACTTGACGCTTTGTCAAATCTTCCTGTTTTAAAGTAACCACAGAGCCGGTAAGGGTAGCTTTTCGTTGCTGACCATAACCTACTACAACTACCTCTGATAGTGTAGCGTTTGAGGTCTCCATTTTTACTTGTAAGGATGATCCGGTTACTTTGACTTCCTTGCTAACCAGTCCCACACTGCTGAACACTAAGGTTTCCCCAGTTGCAGCAGTAATAGAAAATTGGCCAACCGTGTTAGTCACCGCACCAGTTGATTTACCCTTGATACCAACAGAAATCCCTTCAATTGGATTTCCGCTCGCATCCGTAACTCTACCAGTTACTTTGGTTTGCTGTGCCTGCAGTATGCCTCCGAAGAGAGCAAACAACGTGCACAACAGGATTGCTTTTCTCATAATGTTGATTTTTGGTTTTAGTTTATGGCGAAATGTAATTTCCAAAGTGATCAATGGGCGCTAAATAAAATGGGTTAACTGCTTTGTCCAAAAGAATAGCCAGCTCCCTTTTTTTAATAGGCCGTTTCTTATCAAAATTGTTTAGCCCCCAACTCCCCCAATTCTTTTCTACCCACTCTTCAACAATTGTTGGTTCCGTTTTCGTAAAATCAGTGGAATAGCCAAGTGAAATACAATAGGCTCTCAATTGACTCACCCAATAAATAGTCCGAGCAATAGTGAGTGCTTCCCCTTTATTTAAACCACTTAATTGGTTAGCTAAAAGTGTGGAGAAAGCTTTGCTTGCTGAAGTATTATTTTTCTCTAATAATGGCAACTCACTAATAAATTGAAATTCCCTAATGGAAGAATCTGGCTCAAACCAGGTTCGATTTGCCCAAGCATTTGGCTGACTTTTCCCGCGCAAAAAACCACTCGCACCCACCCGCTGAATAGATTGAAATCCTAGATCCTTGATGGTTACATCGGCATAAGGCATGATGTACGCGTTGCTTTGCAATAAAACCTCTTGTACTTTTCTTACAGGAACTTCTATTGCATTCGTGTAACCAAGCTTTGTGGTAAGTGCAGCGAGTGTACCCGCTGCTTGACCAATCAAGAGAACGCAGGGCTGTAAACGTGTAGTGCCATTTACTACATTACTCACACTGATTGCTTTTTCTGCTGCAATGATTCCAGAAAATTCAGCAGGCGGAATCAAAGTTCCAAGGGGCACTGAAAAAGAAGGAATAGGATAAAATCCAAGATGTTGTGGAGCTTCCGAATTTTTTCGGTGATGATGATCAATGGGATAATCTCCCACTGCGATACCCGTGCGATACAAGGCAACTAATTGCTGATAAGGTGCACTAATGTCTTGTACTCTAAATCGAACAAGGCCTTTCATTCTTCTACCTTCCCGATGATAGGGAATCAAGGCTAAGCGATCAGCGGTGGGAAATTCGTCATCCGCTAATCCTAAATTTTTATACCCCAACTGGTTTTGCAAAAAATAGATATACCGTAGTGTTTGCTGTTTTGCTTTTTCCAATTCAGCCACACGCTTTTCAGGAGAAAGTTCTATTACATTCAAATAAATATCATTCCCATGTCCAGGCCAATTCAACATAAACTTGTTACCAGGTAATTTGGCATACGATACCATTTTAGCACAATCAACACCCGGCTTAATACGAGTTGTGTCCGCATAAAAATCTAGACAACTGCCATCAAATTCACGTGGATCATAACCCGCTGGTCTTTTAATAGTACAATCCACATCCTTTCCGTAATCTTTTAAAATAGCTACATAGGTGAGGTCTTGAATAATGTTATTAGTGGAAGGGACATTTACATTTTCTCCTGTAACCGCACTTGCTTCCATCCCAATATCAAAAGGAATACCTGCATTGGCAATT
>CAYFLE010000207.1:0-2638 GCA_964343645.1 uncultured Chitinophaga sp.
CTTTTAAATCAACTGAAACACCTGCAGTACTCGTAACACTTACTTCCTGGTCTTGATAACCAATCGAACTGAAAATCAAGGTAACTGGCAACTTAGCTACAGAAATGGAAAATTTTCCATCTGCATCTGTGTATGTTCCCTGAGTAGTTCCCTTTACAGCAACTGAAACAGCCGGCACAACTTCCTTAGAAGCTTGGCTCCGCACGGTACCTTTAACTGTAACTTGCTGAGCATAGGCAGAGAAGGAAATTAACAGCACCGCAATTGAAGAAGCTAGAAATTGGTAGCTTTTTCTCATAAATCGGAATTTTGGTTTAAAATAGGGTGGAAAAGTACGCATTGTAAGGGGACTATAAAAATTTAATTTTTAAGGAGAAAGGATAAGTTGTTGAAATCTCAAACTAGCTGGTTTACCGGACTTTAGCCCACTCTTTTTACATTCGAGCCATGGGTGATTTTAATTTTAAAGGACAAACTTCGATTTATCATGGAAAAGTAAGGGATGTTTACACAATTGGGAGCGACTGGCTGGTCATGATTGCCTCAGACAGAATTTCTGCATTTGATGTTATTTTACCTCGTCCAATCCCCTTTAAAGGCCAGGTTTTGAACCAAATTGCCAGCCACATGCTCGAGGCCACGCGTGATATTTGCCCAAACTGGCTAATGGCTTCCCCTGCTCCCACTGTTTCCATTGGTAGAAAGTGTGTCCCGTTTAAAATAGAATTAGTGGTTAGAGGGTACTTGACGGGGCATGCCTGGAGAACGTACCAAAGTGGAAAAAGAATTTTATGTGGCGCCCAAATGCCGGATGGTTTGAACGAAAATGACCCCTTCCCCACTCCGATTATCACCCCTTCAACCAAAGCGGAGGAAGGACATGACGAGGATATAAGTCCAGATCAAATAATTCAACAAGGGCTTGCCAGCGAAGCCGAATGGGAAAAATTATCCTCCTATGCATTGCAATTGTATGATCGAGGGTGTCAAATAGCGAAACGGCAAGGGCTCATTTTAGTAGACACTAAGTATGAATTTGGAAAAATTGGAAATGAGATTTATTTGATGGATGAGGTCCACACGCCAGATAGCTCCCGCTATTTTTTTGCAGAGGGATACGAGAAAAGACAACGAGCAGGAGAACGACAACCCCAACTAAGTAAAGAATTTGTAAGAGAATGGCTGATACAAAATAATTTCATGGGCAAAGAAGGTCAAACCGTGCCGACTATGTCTGATGAATGGGTTGAAACAATTTCAAAACGCTACATCGAATTGTACGAAAAAGTGATTGGCCAACCTTTTGCGCCCAAATCCCTAACAGTACCTGAAATCACTAACGCTGTTGAAAAGACACTAACCGAATTAGGAGTTGTTCGTTGAAGGTTTATTAGAAATATTTTTCAATCGATCCCTGGACTTATTAAAAATGTGTTGACCTAAGTCTTTACCCTTCCTTAACTGCTTACGCTTTTCTGGCGGTAACGCAACGGTTTGTAAACAAGTAGCAGAGCAACAACCAGCCATCTCAGCTGCGCATGATTCACATTGAATAAAGAGTAAATGACAGCCGTCATTTTTGCAATTGGTATGAGTATCTGCTGGCTTTCCACATTGGTGGCAACTGGCGATGATATCATTTGTAATACGTTCGCCCAACCTTTCATCAAAAACAAAATTTTTACCTATAAAAAGACTTGGTAATCCCTCTTCTTTCACTTTTTGCGCATAATTGATAACACCCCCTTCCAAATGGAAAACATTTTCAAATCCTTGATGCAACATATAGGCAGATGCTTTTTCACAACGTATACCACCCGTGCAATACATTAGAATTGTCGTGCCTTTATTTTCTTTTAACAGCGAAGAAGCCATCGGCAGTTGCTCACGAAACGTATTGGAAGGAACCTCCATGGCGTTTTTGAAATGCCCCACTTCATACTCGTAATAATTCCGCATGTCCACTATAATGGTAGAAGGATCTTGTGCTAGTTTATTGAAATCGGCGGGAGAAACATATTTCCCTTTTTTTCGCATGTCGAAACTTGGATCTGTTATGCCATCAGCCACAATCTTTTTTCTGACTTTGATATCCAATACAAAAAAAGATTTGCCATCATCTCCTATTGCTTTATTCAATCGACATCCCTTGAGCGGGGAAATAGTATCAAGGTATTCTCTTAATCCGTTTAAGTTGTGGGACGGAACACTAATTTGTGCATTCACGCCTTCATTGGCAACATAGATTCTTCCTAAAACCCCTAAAGAAGTTAAGGCAGCATAAAATTCATTTCGAAATTGCTGAGGATCTTCAATAGGAAAGTAGCAATAAAAAGAAATGGTTGTTCGAGGCGTAGGGTCTGCTAGTAAACGCTCTTTGAGTTCGCGGCGCGAAATACGGTTGTGCAGTGTGCTCATTGCTTGAATTTTAGTTCGACTAGAACCCCAATGGCAGGTTGGGCAAAATTCTAAATCAAGGCAAAGATAAAATAAAGGGGTAAGTTTCTTATAAACTTATAACCTCTTCAAACCAATACGTATACCCCTAATAACCACCCCACCCGGCTGATACCCCGTAACAAAATCGACTCTAAACTGCTTTAATGAATTATCTACCCCTACAAACCACTCGAAATGG
>CAYFLE010000208.1:0-2605 GCA_964343645.1 uncultured Chitinophaga sp.
ATTCCTTTACTGAATCTAAAACTGGAACATCGTATGGAATTCGAATTACAACACCATCAGCTTTAATTTTTTTACTAGAACTAGAAAAATTAATATCTCTGATATCAAAACCTGAAAACATAATATGGTCATAAGGACCAGAATTTTTCTTGCTACTCGGAGGATTAATTGGTGAGAAATAAACCTTAATAGTCTTGAGATTATTTGAAATCAATTCTTTTATTTCATTTGAATCAAATCCGATGTATTCAATTGCAATAATTGATTTTCTTATTTGTTTTATTTTTTTTAACTCTTCAGCCTTGAGACTTTCTGTTGTAAAAAATGAAAACTTGTGGCCCAAGTTAACTAGCAACTTAATGCGTTCCCAATATTTTTCATCAATTAAATCTTTTATAGAGGTTCGCACATGATTTACACCACTATCCCAAAGGTTGAGTATTGAATAATCATTACGAACTTTCTTGCGAACAAATGCGTCTAATGGTGGATTAAAAGGTAAATCTGTAATTTCGCACCAGTCATGTGGAAGATCAATTGCAAAGTTATCGTGCTCATCAATTGTATTAACGGCGTTAATTTGAGATGCTATTGCTTCCGCACCTTTTATATCTGTGCATCCGTTTGTTCTTATGAAATGACAACGATGCCCAATCTCATGAATATCAATTATGAAAAATCCAAATTTTCCTAAATCGTTCCTTCCAAATTCCTCTGCAGGATTTACTCGTAATATTTCCGCATAATCTTGTCTAAAATTTGTTGAAGATGGTAAGGCATAAGAAAGTGTATTTTTTATTTGATTAAGAAAAAATGTGTGAACATGTCCCGCAAATATCGCTTCAATGTTATGTTTTTTTACTAAATCTAGTAGTTTTTTTCTTGGTCTTGAGTCGATATTATCGTAATGATTAAATTCTTTTTCATCCGTTATAAATGGGGGATAGTGAGTAAATAAAAATGTGCGTTTATTTTTATTAAGTACTTGTCCTAACCATTTCCATTGCTGTTTTTCTTTTTCAGTATTTGATCCAAAGTGACATGAATTTATGATTACAAAATTTATCCCGCTATATTCAAATACTTGCCATTCAGATCCAAAGTGTGATTTGTATATTTCACAACTTTCATTACTGATTGTTGCGGCTGGATTCCCTGGTAGGCATTTATCTCCAATATCGTGATTCCCAGGTGTTATATACATTTTGCACTTTAGATCGCCAAAGATCTTTTTTGCAGCTTTAGCAGCATCGCTATATAAATCTGTACAAGGTAGTGGATGCACTACATCACCAAGATGAATTACAAATGCGGGTTCAATCTTATTTATAGCCTTTACAACCACCTTATTTCGTTGATTTGCTAGATGATTGGTTTCCCATGGGGAGGTATTTCCTTCACTATCTGGATTAAGGTGAGAGTCTGCTATTAATGCGAATCGCAATACCCTTTTTCCTTGGACCTTTTGTGGCATTTATTAATTCCAAATAGTTGAATTCAATTTCATTAATGTGTATATTCAAATCTTAGCACCAAAAAAGTTCTAGGAGAACAATATGCACATCAAACAAGAAGAAAATTTTGAATTACTGTCAAAGCCAATTCTTGAACTAAATCCTCAATATTCATCCACACTAGGTAATGGGCTAGATGTATTAAAGTGTTTTTCAAACAACGAACCCATTCTTGGCAACACGGATATATCCAAAAAACTTGGTCTATCAAAACCAACTATTTCGCGATTGCTCTTTACCTTGACTGCATTAGGTTTTCTACAGCGAATAAGCGCCTCAGGAAAATATACTCTTGGCCCAAGCCTACTAACCTTAAGTTACCCCCTCTTGCGTCAACTAACAATTCGAGAAATTGCAGCACAGGACATGATTGATTTAGCAAAAATTGCAAAAGGTCCTGTATCCATTGGTATTCGCGATCGTTTACAAGTTGTTTATATTGAAACTACTTATAACCGCTATAGAAATAATGCTCACCCTGATATTGGATCTGTTCGTCCATTATTAAGCACAGCAATTGGAAAAGCACTTTTATATAAACATACAAAAGTAGAGTTTGAGATGATTATGAATCGACTGAAAGATGAAACACCTGAGGATTATCATAAGTTTATAGGCAAAGTTGATCAGGCCTTTAAACAAATTCAAGAGTCTGGATTTTGTACTAGCTTTGGTGATTGGAGACCAAATTTATATGGAGTTGCTGTTCCGTTCAAAAATAAAGTAAACGGACACTATATGGCAATGAACGTCACTATTTCATCAACCTCAAATAGCCAAGATTTTGTTACCAATGATATTGCTCCAAGATTACTTGACCTGATTTACAACATTGAGACAAAATTGTTTGATGATCATTGAAAGTAATCATCAAACAATAAAGTATCACTTTTATTAGTTCTTAGGCTAAAAACCTGTTCTTGGTAAATTTGAGCTCTATCACTCGACACATACCAATCACGAACTGACTATTTAAAATATTAATGCAAGACCACTTGTTGAGCTTGCTTCCTGCGTTTGTGAAGTAACCACGCGTTATGTATTCTGGTGACCACCATGATTGGCCACAGCAATGCACAAAGCAAAACCCA
>CAYFLE010000209.1:0-2598 GCA_964343645.1 uncultured Chitinophaga sp.
CACTTACGCCCGGTATTGTTTGCAGTCTTTCTACAAGAACATTGGTGGCAAATTCAGTGATTTGTAAGGGATTTCTCATGGGACTCTGAACGGTCATTGAAATGATCGATTCAGAGCTAGCATCTGCCTTTGCTACCACAGGAGGAGAATCAAGATCAGAGGGGAGGGAACGAATAGCTTGAGAGACTTTATCACGTACGTCATTGGCGGCCGATTCCAAATCTACTCCCAATTCAAACTCCACATTGATATTGCTGGTGCCGTTACTGCTGGAAGAGGTAATGTTTCGAATGCCTGCAATTCCATTGATTGTCTTTTCGAGTGGTTCAGTGATTTGTGTTTCTATGATATCAGGATTGGCTCCGGCATAGGAAGTTCTCACACTAATATTAGGGGGGTCAATAGCAGGATAATCACGGACCCCTAAAAATTTAAATCCGATCACACCAAATAGCACGATGATGATATTCATCACCACTGCTAGTACGGGTCTTCTTAAACTAAGCTCAGCAATGTTCATGATTAGGGATTCAATACTTTAGTGATAGTCAGTTTTGCATCAGGGCGAACATACATTAAGCCTGTGACCACTAAGGTATCTCCCAACTGAACTCCTTCTGTGATCTGTACTTTTTCTGCGTTTCGAACGCCGGTTGTGATATCTTGAAAAACAGCCAAACCGTCTTTATATAGAATTACTTTTTTCCCCCTGGCTTGGGGTAAAATTGCTTGCGCCGGTATCATTTTTGCTTTTGGGTCAGGAGTAAATTGAATTTTTACCTTAGCAAAACTGCCTGGTAAAAATGACCTGCCACTGTTATTAAATTGGGCTCTGATTTGGAGACTTCTACTATTTTCAAGAACAGCCGAAGAGGTCGCAATAACGGTTGCTGTTGTTGCAATGCTACTTTCAGCGGTAAGTAGAGAAACTTTTTGTCCAACTTTTATTTTACCAGTATACTTTTCAGGAACGGTAAAATCTACTTTTAAAATATCTGTCTGATTAATGGAGGTAATGAGTGTTGCAGGCGTAACATAAGCGCCTACGCTTAAGTTTTTCAACCCCATTTTTCCTTTAAATGGAGCACGAATTTCTGTTTTATCTAAGTTGGTTTTAATAATACCGATGTCTGCTTTTAAGTTATTGACCTGGAGCAAACTGATATCGTAATCTTGCTGACTGATTCCTTGAACTCTTAACAATTGAGATTGTCTCTCTTCTGTTTTTTGCGCTAACTGCAGCTGTACTTCCAGTTTTTTTAATTGCGCTAACAAATCTCCATCAAATAGTTTTGCTATTAAAGCACCTTTTTCAACCGTCTTCCCCTCCTGGATATTTAAAAAAGTAATCCGACCTGCCATTTCTGGATGGATTTCTACTGACTCATTAGCTACTAGATTGCCTGGAACTTCAATTTCCTCTGCAAAGGATTCAGGTTTTATGACATAAACATGTACACCAATTGATTTATTTTTTTCATTGCTGCCACCTTTGTCATTTCCTTTAGTGGATTTAGTAGAGTCTCCGCATGCAACAAAAATAATAGCGGCAAATAGGAGACAGAGGCGATGTTGGTTTTTCATAACTAAAAAGGGCCTAAAAGGTAATGGAATTTAGACGGGATTTATTCACTTTTCTTTTGGTATGGTTATTGCTTTAAGGGTAGACTTGATCCAATGGGCGCAATCCGATGCTTCCTTTGCATTTGATATAAGTGCAGTTACATGTCCCATTTTTCTTCCTGACTTCGTCAATGATTTGCCATAAAGATGGATAAAAAGGGTTGGATTTTTTGACAGTATTTCAATACCGGTGTATTCCACAGGTCCCACGTGACCTTCTGCTCCTACAATGTTAACCATCATTGAAGGCGAAATAATTTCTGTGGAGCCGAGGGGGAGATTCAGTATTACCTGCCAAAGCAGCTGAAATTGAGATGTAGAAATGGCTTCAATACTATGATGCCCGCTATTATGCACACGAGGTGCAGTTTCGTTTACCAAAATAGCTCCCGATTTAGTAATAAAAAGTTCAACTGCAAAAATTCCAGGAGATTCAAACTTTTTAACCAATTGGGTGGAAATATCAATTGCCTTGGTTAGTGTTTCAGCCGTGCAATTGGCCGGGCAAACTTGATAATCAAGCAGATTTAATTGGGGGTCAAAAACCATTTCAACAGGAGGAAATACCTTGATTTCTCCACTCTCATTGATGGCAATCATCACTGCAATTTCACGGTCTATTTCGGCCATTTTTTCCAGCACAGCGGGCGCATCAAATCCTAGAGAAATATCCGCTTGATTCCTTAAAATCTGTACTCCTTTACCATCGTATCCGCCAATACCAACTTTATGAACAGCTGGTAAAAAATCTATCAAATTGACTAAGTCGCCTTTGTTTTTGGTGATTCTAAAATCCGGAGAGGGGATATGGTGATGTTTATAGAACTCTTTTTGTGTAATCTTATTTTGAATGATTCGAAGTACGCTCGGTTTGGGTATAACGCGGACCCCTTCTTTTTCAAGTTGCTCGAGTGCGTCTACATTCACCTGTTCAATTTCTATTGTAACACAATCGAGCTTTTTCCCAAACGAGTA
>CAYFLE010000210.1:0-2555 GCA_964343645.1 uncultured Chitinophaga sp.
GTTTGAAAGCTGACCAAACAAATTATTTAGCTGGTAATAGTTCATACCAATCTCATCCTTATTATTCAGCGGGTAATCCAATGGCCAATTATACTCATTATGGAGTTTTCAGACGAGTGATTACTACCAATCTAGAAGGGGATGTAGTTCCATCTACCAATACGGGTCTCGGTGGCGAATATGTTAACACCACTACTGTCAATGTTACTGGTATTGCCGCTGGAAAAGGTAAAATTGTAGCATTGGTTATCAATGATACGGGTTCTGCAACTAGTACACAGGTATTAAATGCACAAGAGGTAGTTGTTGGACAAACCCAGAGTTTCTAATCAAAGATTTAGAATGTAGCTGAGCGAAAATCCCTTGTAAGAGGGAACAAAACGGCAAATGCCTCCCACGCATAGGAGACCTGCTCTTTGTTGCCCAATACTAAGCTGCAATCGTTGTTTGTTTTTTGATAAGGCAAATCCGGCATTATAATAATGCATTTTGGCTGACTGGTAATTGGTCATGTCGCTAAAAAACAAGGAGAGTCCGGTGGGGAAACTCCATTCTGCCAGCAAGGAGGCCCAGTTGTGTTCGTCGTTTTTCACCCACATGTGTTCAGCATTCACACGAAGCTGTTGCTTCTTTTTGATTTTAAAATAGTGGTCAGTTGCAAACATATTCGCGCGCACATTTGCATAGGGGCCACCCTGTAAAATGCTTTTGTTATAAAACAAACTGATGAAGGTAAAAACTGATTTAAAGGAGCTTGTCCATCTTTTATCGATACTCAAATTAAAATCTCTAAAAAGTTTAACCTTACCAATCCCAAAAAAACGATTGCTTACAAAACCTTCTGGTGAAAGAACTCGAGTACTATCCAGTGCATGGTACATAGAATAGTTCAAGTCTATTCGTGTTCCAAGCTTTCCCCCAAGCGGGGTATTTTTCTTGAAACGAAGAAATCCATCAATCATCCCACCTATTTCACCGATAGGCTGCACGGCATGCGGATAAATACTGGTTAAAAGATTGGTGTGTTGTCTAGTTAGGGCAGGAACATAATTTAAGGAGGCCACGGCATCACTCGAATTAAAATTGACTTTGAAGTCAGCATTTTCTAGTCTGCGGAATTGTAGTTGAAGCCCCGCGCGATTGGTTGGTTCCTGCCAATCCGTTCTTACGTAAAATATTCTTCCGGATTTTTTTATATAATCATTGGGAAAATTTGCCTCAATGGATTTACTTACCCATTCGCTAGTGTATGCAAGTTGTTTCCACTGCCCGCTGATCCGAGTGGCAAATGCATGTACCTGCTGAGGAAAATGCGGATCTGCTCCATAATACCGCATAAAGCGATTAACATAGCTAGCACCAATGTTCAGTAAATTGGTTATTTCGTTCTGTTCTTTTTTAAACACATTCCATTCTGCGTCAACTCCCCATACTTGTCCCGGGGAACGCTCCATAAAATAGCGAGGACTTCCCCCGATAAATTTTATTTTGATTGATTGGATAGGGTTCAACTTAATACCGATTCCATCGATGTTATTGTCAAGTCCTAAGCTTCTTTCTTCAAATGCTCGAAAAATGAGACCATTGCCAAATTGTTCATAAAAGTTGCCAGCCTGCACATCCAGCCACTTATTAGTATAGCGAATAAAACGCCTTACAAGTTGGTTGCCATGGTAGCGAGTTGGAAATCCTTGCAAAGCTGGATTATACCCCTCCAATTGGACACCTGTTCGGAAGCCTTTGTATTGGTAGGTTGCAGTAAGGTAGGTGTTGGAGGCAAGTTTTTTATCTGGCGCTTGAATGTTTCCTCTTTTATTAGAAAAGTAAAGCTGATTAGTTGTCTCAAGGCTCCCACTTAATCGACTTTCCTTACAAAATCTTTTGGTTTGTCCAATTGAAAATGTAGCTGTCAAAAGTAGTAAGCCTAACAATCCTATTCGCATCGGTCAAAGATTTTTTAATAGTTCAAGTACTTTTTCTTCATTGCCAGGTATATAAGCGGTATATCTTTTGACAATGAGACCGTTTTTATCAACAATGATTGTGTGGGGTATTAAAGATATATTGAGTGCTCTTTTAAACTCTTGGTTTTCATCCCAGAAAACAGCAAAGCTCCAATCATGTAAGCCCACTGTTTTTTTGATTCCTGATGCAGTGCGGCTATCGTCAATTGAAATGGCAATGATTTTTGCTCCTGTTTCTTTTTTCCAAGTTTCGGTTAGCTCATTAAATGCGTCTAACTCTTGTAAACAAGGCTTACACCAAGTAGCCCAAAAGCTAATTACAACCGGAGTGCTGCCATCAAAAAAGGTTTGCGTGTTAACTTCTTTGCCTGCAGTAGTTTTTACAATTATCGCTGGTAGCTTTTCTTGCGCATTAATCTGGTTCGTTATTATAAAAAATGCAAGCAGAAGTATAAATCGCATGGGATAGTTTATGCGAATATAAATGACTAAGTGTTAACTTGAGCTGTAATTAGTCATGAGAAAAACAACCCTATCTGCCTACCCAGCGCTTGGTCTGCGATTAGCTTGGGCCTTGTTTCTTTTATGGTG
>CAYFLE010000211.1:0-2554 GCA_964343645.1 uncultured Chitinophaga sp.
GGCTGTGTGACCGTGAGCGATCCTGGAGTCTATTGGCATCCGGTGGAACATGACGGAATTTGTCGGGAAAACAGTCAAATTAATGCCTCTACTCTTTATGGTTTTTGAATGAAATGGCTATTTCATGAAACTTCTGAGTAGCACCATTTAAGGAACTCTGATTCCAGGCAAGGTAAATTCTGGCTTTTGAAGTAATGCCATTAAGTTTTAGGTATTTAACGTTTGGAATGTTTAGATACATAAGAGTTGATGGAACGATACCAATGCCTAGTCCAGTACCAACAGTACCAATAATTGCGTCAAGTTGAGGCATTTCTTGAACAATTTTAGGTTTAAAGTTTGCCTCGATGAATAGGTTCATTAGTTGATCATAAAACCCACCAGTGTATGGCCTTAAGGTAATAAAAGATTCATTTTTTAAATCTTTCATGTTTACGCTTTTATTTTTAGCTAATTTATGAGAAGTATGAATTGCACAAACAAAATACTCATCAAGAAGCACTTCAAAGGCTAAGCCATTCAGTTCTAACGACGATCTTGTCAGGATGAAGTCAAGATTTTCGGATGTTAGATTCCGAATCAGATCCTCATTTGTCATTTGCTTAAGAGTCAAATCAACATTTGGATATTTTTTTCGGAAGGATTGAATTATTTTTGGCAAAAGTGCATATGAAGCTGAGGTAACAAAACCAATCCTTACTCTACCCATTAAACCTTCAGCCATGTGTTTTGAGGCTGCGATTCCTAAATCGATGGATTTAACTGATTCTTTAGCATATTCAAGAAAATGTTTTCCAGCCTCGGTTAATTGAACACCCTTTGAATTTCTAATAAGCAGGTCAAAGCCAAGCTCTTTTTCTAATCTTTTGATGGCAAGACTTAATGGAGCCTGTTCTATATGGATTCGTCCGGCGGCCTTGGTGATACTTTTTTCCTCGGCAACAGTAATAAATTGGCGCAATATTCGTATATTCATATCAATATGATATGACAAGATTGCAAAAATTAAATTAGACGAAATATTTGTTTACCAATAGCCTGTAAAAAATAATTTTTAGGAGGCAATGGAACTCATGAATAAATTCGCAGTCATCTTGCTAACTGTTATTACCCAATTCTTTTCTGTTAATTCATTTGCATCAGATAAATTGGTGTATCCAACAAAACCAATTAAGTTAATTGTCCCGTTTCCCGCGGGCGGAACTTCAGATATGTTGGCGCGAACAGTTGCAATTAAATTAGGCGAGCAATACCGACAGCAATTTATTGTTGAAAATCGGCCTGGGGCTAGTGGAAATATTGGCTCTGAAGCTGTAGCAAAAAGCCCACCAGATGGGTACACATTATTGTTTGCACCCGTATCAACTATTACAAGCACCAAGCTTCTTTACGCAAATGCAACATATGACCCTATGAAGGATTTAGCACCAATTGCTGTGGTTGCTAGTGTGCCTTTGGTATTGGTTGTTCGACCCGATTTTCCAGAAGCTAATGCCAATGGCTTAATTAGGTTGGCTAAAAAATCAAACCTAACATTTGCTTCAACTGGTAAAGGGCTTACTCCTCACTTATCGGGAGAGCTTTTTATGCAGGTCAATAATATTAAAGTTACTCATATTCCTTTTAATGGGGATGCCCCAGCGATGACTGGTGTGATGGGCGGTCACGTTGATTTTATGTTTGTACCGATCTCTGCAGCTCTCTCATTAATTAACTCTGGAAAGCTCAGAGGGTTAGGGGTTACTAGTTCAACAAGAAATCCTGCTATTCCAAATGTACCTACTTTCGCTGAAGAAGGTATTAACAATCTTGAGTTAGTTACTGGACAGGGATTTTTTGCACCAGCTCGTACACCCAAAAACATTATTCAAAAACTCAATTTAGATATTAATGCGATTATTTCTAGTCCGGAACTCTCTCAAAGAATTTCAAGCATCGGTGGCGTTCCAGGTAGCGGTTCTCCAGAGGAATTCCAAAAATCTATTCAGAGATACGCAATGCAAATAGAAAAAATTATTACAACTGCCGGTATTAAGGCTGAGTGAAATAGATCTTATTTTTGGAAAACTCAAAATGACTGAAAAACTACTTAATAGCCGTGATCTTGATCAAGCCGTTGATCAAGAAATGAACACAAAGTTGGCAGAAGGGGTTCCGAATTGGTCTCCGCAGCAGAAACTTGCTATTGCATGCCGGATATTAGCTGCTAATGGCCACACATCCGGGCTTGCTGGCCAGATTTCAGTGCGAGCAAAGCCAGAAGAAAGTAATGGAATGTGGACCCAAACTTTTGGACTGGGCATGGAGGAAGCTAAAGCCAGCAATATGGTCTGCGTGGACGATCAGCTAAAAGTAGTTATTGGCAAAGGAATGCCGAACCCAGCAAACCGTTTCCATTTATGGATTTATAAAAAACATCCAGAAATTAATAGCATTATTCATACCCATGCAACTTATACATCTGCCTTATCAATGATAGGTCAGCCCTTGGTTATTTCGCATATGGACACTATGGCCTTGTATGAAGATTGTGCGTATTTGTCTGATTGGCCGG
>CAYFLE010000212.1:0-440 GCA_964343645.1 uncultured Chitinophaga sp.
TCAGCAATATCTACCACTTGCAGGCGTGTGGGGTCCAATTTTGCACCCGCTCCCATACTACTTACCACGCGTAATCCGCTCTCCAAAGCGAGTTGGATAAAAGTGAGTTTTGGGGTAATACTGTCAATGGCGTCAATGATATAATCTGGCTTTGTGGCTAGTTGTTGTTTGACCATTTCCGGATTGACAAACTCCTGCACTACGTGCAAATCCAGCTCCGGGTTTATAGCCAACAGACGCTCTTTCATAATGAGCGCTTTGGCTTCTCCATGGTTAGTTGCTAAAGCGGGAAGCTGCCTATTTCTATTGCTAGGATCCACCGTATCCCCGTCTATAATGGTCATTTTCCCTATGCCGCTACGGGCAATAAACTCCGCTGCAAAAGAGCCTACGCCGCCTAGTCCTACCACCATTACATGGCATTTACCTAGGTAAGAAAC
>CAYFLE010000212.1:450-2536 GCA_964343645.1 uncultured Chitinophaga sp.
GGATAACCAGGATCTGTCCATACTGCAAAACAAGTGAATTGTAGGGGAGTAGAGAAATCCCCACCGGTGGAAATAAATTTTCCCAATGAAATTTTTGTGTGAGAAGAAAAAATCTATATTTGATATCGAAATATTTCCTAACCCATTAACATTCTAAATTTAGAAAAATGGCAACTAAGAAGAAAGCAAAAAAAGCAGCTAAGAAGCCTGCTAAAAAAGCTGTAAAGAAAAAAGCAGCTAAGAAGCCTGCTAAAAAAGCTGCAAAGAAAAAAGTAGCTAAGAAAAAGTCTAAGCGTAAGCCAAATGCGGCTTTCATGAAGGCGTTGACTCCTAGCGCAGCACTTTCTGCTGTAGTAGGTTCAAAAGCATTAGCTCGTACTGAAGCTGTTAAGAAGATTTGGGCTTACATCAAATCCAAAAAACTTCAAGACAACAAGAACAGACGCATGGTAAACACGGATGCTAACTTGAAAGCAGTATTCGGTGGTAAAGGCCAGGTGTCTATGTTCGAAATCGCTAAGTACTTAGGCAAACACCTCAGCTAAGCTTTTTCAAACGACCTAAAAAAGCCATTCAGTTTCTGAGTGGCTTTTTTTTATCCAATCGGTAATGTGATAGTGGTTTTACTTCCTTTTCCTGGGGTGCTTTTCATTTTCAATGCGCCATGATGATACTTGATTCTTGATTCGATACTATCTAATCCAATTCCTTTTTTTATTTTGTTTTTATCGAACCCTTGGCCATCATCTTCATAGTGTAAGTAAAAGTTCTTTTTATCAAAAGACAGCTTTAGTTGTACCCTTTCTGCTTCTGCGTGCTTGAATGTATTATTGAGTAGCTCCTGCACTACACGGTAGACCATTCTTTTTTTATTCATATTTAAATTATAGTCTTCCTCTATCGGGTAAATTTCTAATTTGAAAGATGGCTTTTTCATAATTGAGCAGGAATTGATCAACTCCCGAATCGATTCTCTTAATCCAATATCTTCCAATTCAGGGGGTGCTAATAATCGTGAAAGATTACGTACCTGTTCAATCGTTTTTTGAATAGCACCCTCCAAGTCTTTTAACTCTTTAGGAGAAAGGTTACCATTGGAGCGAAGCATGCCAATATACATATTAATCAATGCGAGCATTTGACCTACCCCATCATGGAGATCTTGTCCTATTTCGTACCGCTGTTTGTCTTCTGCTTGGATGCGGGCTTCTGATAGATTTTTTTCAATTTGAATTTCCTGTTCTTTTATCGAATGTTCCATTTCGCGTATCGTTGTAACATCCCAATGGATCCCAACAGAGCCACGAACATTTCCATTCATATCAAAAACAGGAGCACCGCTGATGACGGTTTGAGCAATTGTACCGTTTTTTCTTTTTACTGGTAATTCATATACCGAAGACTGACCTTTTTCTCGAGCTTTATTTTCGCTCTCAATTTTATTTTGACTTTTTTTATCGGGCAGCAATAGTTTGTGAGCAATCGCTCCGACTAATTCCGTGTCAGTATAACCAGTAATTTTTCTAAATGCTTCATTCGAGTAAATAATACGGTCATCTAAATCTACTTCCAATACCCCTAACTCCATATTTTCAAAAAGGCTTCTGAATTTTTCCTCATTGGCTTGTAAAACCCTCATTGAATTTTCGGCTTGCAGCTTATAGTTGTGCTCACGTGTTAAGTCTAACGTTGCGCCGATATATCCAATAAATTCTCCATTTTTCAAGAATCGTGGAATAGCTCGAAGCGATAGATAGCGAGGGCCCCCTGTAGCTGTTTTCAGTTCCATTTCCACTTGTACGGGCTCTCTATTTTTAGTTTTTTCATCCCAGTCTCTAGTAACTACTTCTTTATAGGGTTCTTCTACCCATTCTGACATATCGCCAACAGACACTTTCGTGTCATCGGTTAAACCAAACATTCTTTTAGCCTCTTCATTATGGTAAATAATTTGATCTAATGCATTGGATACCCAAATCATAACAGGCAAGCTGTCCGTGATATTTTTAAATCGCTGCTCACTCTCTTTAATATACTCTTTATAAAACTCAACACCACTGACATCGCGAATGATCCCCACCCAAAC
>CAYFLE010000213.1:0-2499 GCA_964343645.1 uncultured Chitinophaga sp.
CATGGAAATGGGCTGTGTGCCCGGGGAATCGATTTATGTAGAGCAGGTAGCGCCCCTGGGGGACCCGATCTCGATATTAGTGGCAGGATACCACCTTAGCTTACGAATCAACGAAGCCGACACGATCCTTGTTGAGACAAATAATTGATAATCAACACATTAGGTGAAAATAGGTTTATACTTCGGATCCTTTAACCCCATTCATCATGGTCATTTAATAGTGGCTAATTATCTATTGAATGAAACGGATGTAGAAAAGCTTTGGTTGGTGGTGTCGCCCCAAAATCCACACAAAAAAGAAAACACCCTGCTCAACGAATATCATCGACTCCACCTGGTAAAACTCGCCACAGAAAATGATGATCGAATTAAAGTGTCAGACATTGAGTTTAGTTTGCCACGCCCCTCCTTCACGATTGATACGATAACCTATTTACAAGAAAAATATCCGCAACACCAATTTTCAATTTTGATGGGTGCAGATAGTTTTCAAAATCTTTCCAATTGGAAAAACGCCACGCAATTAATTGAGCGTTGTGAATTTTATATTTATCCGCGCCAGGGATTTTTAATCGACAATAAGTTGGGTGCGCGCATACATATTATTGAAGCGCCGCTCTTGAGTTTGTCAGCAACGTATATTAGAAACTGTGTTGCTGAATCAAAATCGATTCGATACATGGTGCCCGACTCCGTAAGAGAAGAAATTGAAAAGGGTGGCTACTATAAAAAGTAACCGAGCAATAAACAGCCTAGTACAATTAACGGCGAAACAACTTTTGTAAATCGCAACAACAACACGGTTGTCGCAATCACCAACACATTGGTCCAACTAGCCGTAGTGTTTTCCAACAAGGAGATGTCTCTAGAAATATAGAGGGTAGACGCAATTAAAATTCCTACTACCGCCGCGTTGATTCCTTCAAGGGAACGATACACGCCAGCATATTTTTTTAGGTTATGCCAAACAGGAAAAAAGAATAAAACAAGCAGGGCACTCGGCAAAAAAATGGCGAGGGCGCCAATGATACATCCTAGTAGTTGTAAACCGCTTCCTTCTTTTTGCAGCGCCATTCCTCCTGTAAAAGAAGCAAAAGAAAAAACAGGACCAGGCACCGCTTGCACCATTCCCATGCCCATGTAAAAATCATGCTGATTGATTTGCACCACATTGGGATTTTTTTCTTTTACCGTTGCGGGCCGCACACTCCATTGTTCATACATCATGGGCAACAACATTTGTCCCCCACCAAAAACCAAACTCCCCATTCGATAGGTGTTTTCAAAAAGGTTAATAGGTTTTCTTTCGGGCCACTCATTTTTTCTAGCCGTTTCGGATAAAATACCCGCTGCAATAAATACAATACCAAACAACCAAAAGTTCCACCAGCGAATCTGTTTGGGTTTTTCTTCTATTTGTGGAATTCTCTTTTTACTGAAGTTGGTTGCGATTCCACTTGTTACCAACAATAATGGAATTATCCAAGGTCTTCCAAACAATAGCCAAGTAGCAATTAGACAAACGATAAGTATTACCCAGGTAATGGTGTTTTTAATAGCCAATGGAAAAATGCGAAGGATTGCAAAAATTAAAAAGCCAACTGCCATAGGAGGAATAAACTGAAACAATTCCAGTTTTGCGCCTCGCTGTTCCAGAAAGGGCAATAAAAAAGAAAAACCGCCCATCAACACGCAAGCGGGCGCAATCCAAATAAGCAGCGTGATGACTGCTAGAGGAACGCCTCCGCGTTTGTAACCAATTAATGTCAAGGTTTGGGTAGAAGAGGCACCCGGGAGCAACTGACAAAAGGAGTTATACTCCATCAATTCCTTTTCGGTTACATAAGGTGTTTTTTGAACAAAAGTTTTTAGCATCATACCCAAGTGGGCCTGCGGACCACCAAACGCAGTGAGACTGTGTGTGAACACCGCGCGTAAAAAGGGGAGGTGACGCTTGAACATGGTACTTAAAAATAAAAATTTCTCATTGTTATTGTAACTTTCGGAACAAATCAATTATTGTGAAGTATACCACCCTTACACTTTTAGCGCTAACAAGCTGTTTATTAAGCAATGCGCAATCCAAAGGAAATGTAGATCCATTTGCGGCGGCCTATAAAAAAGCAGAAAGTCTTCAAGCAAAAACAATATCCTGGAGAGAACAATTACACAAATACCCAGAACTCGGCAATAGAGAATTTAAAACCGCCAAATTGGTGGCCGACCATTTACGTTCCCTGGGGATAGAAGTGAAAGAAGGGGTTGCTAAAACAGGAGTGGTAGGATTATTAAAAGGTAGTAAACCGGGTCCCTGTGTAGCGCTTCGCGCAGATATGGACGCGCTTCCATTGACCGAGCGCGTGAACATTCCCTTTGCTTCAAAAGAAAAAACCACCTATACCGGAACGGAGGTGGGGGTGATGCATGCCTGTGGGCACGATACGCACGTTGCTATATTAATGACAGTAGCGGAGGTGTTGTCGGGTATGCGCGATCAAT
>CAYFLE010000214.1:0-2479 GCA_964343645.1 uncultured Chitinophaga sp.
TTATCAGTCTTTCCGTACTAAAATTTTACAGGGGCGAAAAAATATAGATATCTGTTCCAATTGCTCCGAGGGAACAAAGGTGTGGGGAGACTAATTTATAGCGCTTAATGTTTAAACATTAACTTTGCGGGGTGGGAATTGAACAGGACATACAGCAATCGCAGTTTCGGAATCATTTTCAAAAAGCAGCTATTAATCTACTTTATACGAGTGGCTGGTTGCGGGATCGTATGAAAGTGTTGTTTGATCGCGAAGACATCACTGCACAACAATTCAATATCCTGCGCATATTACGCGGCAGTTTTCCAACGCCCCTTTCAACGCTCCAAATCCGTGACCGGATGTTGGAAAAAATGAGTGACACGAGTCGATTAGTTGATCGATTAGTGATTAAAGGACTGGTTGAAAAGATTACTTCTGCTACAGATCGTCGTCTCGTTGATATTCTTATTACCGACAAAGGAAAAAAACTTTTGAGTCGGATTGACGCACAAGAGGTAGAGATGGATGCCATCTTGAAAAATTTAACAGAAAAAGAAGCGACTCAGCTCAGTGATTTACTCGATAAAATGCGAAGTGCTATCGGATAACGTATTTTTGTTGCATGAAAAGTCAACGTATCCTGCTCTCCTTGTTTTTACTGATTGCATTACTTGCCAACGCCCAACCAAAATATGAGTTTAGAGGTGTTTGGATTGCCAGTGTGGCCAATATTGATTGGCCAAAAAGCGGCATGACGGATCCGGCTGAACAACGAGCGGATTTCATTCGCATACTTGATCAGCACCAGCGAAATCGAATGAATGCGATGATTGTACAAATCCGTCCATCTGCAGATGCTTTTTATCCTTCTAAATATGAGCCTTGGAGTGAGTGGTTAACGGGCGAGCAAGGAAAAGCGCCTTCTCCTTATTGGGATCCACTGGCTTTTATGATTGAGGAAACACATAAAAGAGGAATGGAGTTTCATGCTTGGTTAAATCCCTATCGTGCTGTGCAGACGATTGGCAAATCTTCTATTGCTACTGATCATATCACCAAGCGCAAGCCAGATTGGTTTTTAGTATATGGCGATAAAAAATATTTTGATCCAGGGAATAAAGATGCACAACAGTTTGTGGTGAATGTAGTACGTGATATTGTAAAGCGATATCCGGTTGATGCCATTCACATGGATGACTACTTTTATCCTTATCGAATTGCGGGTAAAGAGTTTCCAGATGCGGAATCATATGCTAGGTCTGGATCTAAACTAAATAAAGAAGACTGGCGAAGAAGTAATGTAGACTCAATTATTCTGGCAATTAGCAAAGCAATCAAAGAAGAAAAGAAGGAAGTACGTTTTGGTATTTCTCCATTCAGTGTTTGGCGAAATCAAGATAAAGATCCCCGAGGGAGTGATAGCCGAGCCGGTCAAACTAATTATGATGATTTGTATGCTGATATTTTATTATGGTTGGAAAAGGGATGGATTGATTATGTAACACCTCAATTGTATTTGGAAATTGGCCATGATAAAATTGCCTATGAAAAACTATTGGATTGGTGGAGTAAGAACGCGTATGGCAAACATATCTATATCGGTCATGGGATTTACCGGGTAGAGGAAAAGAGTTCTGTCAAATGGAAAAATCCTGCGGAGCTACCTAATCAATTAAAATTACTCCGACAAAATCCAGCGGTACAGGGGAGTATCTTTTTTAGTAGTAAGTCGTTTGATAAAAATCCTAATGGTTGGAATGATAGCTTACAAAACAACTATTATAAATATCCAGCCTTAATTCCACCAATGGATTGGATCAGTAAGGAAAAGCCAGCCGTTCCCACATTATTGCACGTTACAAAAAAGAGCGATACTGTTTCATTTACCGTAAAACCAGGGTCAACTGCTAAACTAGCTGTCAAATATTTTGTGCTTTATCGCTTTCCTGCTGGTAGGTCTATCGCTTCATTAATCGGGCAACCGTCTTCCATCTATTCAATTGTTATAAAACCTGCAGGATTTGAGCAATCACTTCCGCAACGTGAATCTGGAGTAGCGTATCAATATTATGTTACGACAGTGGGAATGAATAATGTAGAGAGTGATCCGGTGCCTGTAACAACAGTTGTCAAAGAATAAAAGGACTATGGCCCTGCAACAACGGCTTCAACAAAAAATGCTTCAACGGCTGTCTCCCCAACAGATACAGCTGATGAAACTTTTGCAGGTGCCTACCGCTAATTTAGAAACGCGAATCAAAGAAGAATTAGAGGAAAATCCTGCCTTGGAATTGGAGCTGGAAAGGCCAGAAGAGACCGATGCCTCACTGAATGAATTAGATCCGCTGGATAATAGTCAGGACGATGCAACCGCTGATACCTATGAATCAGACTCCGTAAGTGATTATATACAAGATGACGATGATGAGGCGGATTACAAATTACGAGATACCAATTATCCGGAATTTTCTGAGGAACGAGAACATCCTATTCAGTC
>CAYFLE010000215.1:0-2470 GCA_964343645.1 uncultured Chitinophaga sp.
GTATAAAGATAAAAAAAGCGGCTCCTTTTGGAAGCCGCTTCTAAAAATTATTGAATCAAATTAATTGATCGTTACAGTCTGCAAGTTTTCATTTAACGTGATCGTGTAGGTTCCAGCAGTAGTTGGTGTTTTGAAATTAGGTCCACCGTCCCACTTCATACGACGAGGAGTTCCTACTGATTGGCTTCCGCCACTAGCATCTTCATAGTCAAATGCACCCCAAGCATTACCAGCTAAGAATTTGATATCCTTGTTAGCATCTAAAGCAATACTGATAGTCCACACACCATTACCCTGATAAGTCATTTGAGGACTGGCACCCGGATTCCATGCTGCAACACCCGTGATACCATCTCCTACTACACGCATTTCAGCAGCAGGATAAATTTCATATTTAATATTGTTGACATCACGTCCATCCCAAATCACGCGATAACGACCTGTTGCAGTAACATCTGGCATATTTGCTCCGTTTACTTGCATAGTCGAACCACTGCCGCCAGTTGATCCATAGCTACGTGCATTGAAAGCAGTAATGTCTCCATTATTCCAATCATTGAAGTCAATCAACTTCCAACCACCTGCAGAATTCAGGTTAGTCAAGCCTACAAACAAATTCTTTTCAGGATGACCTAATGCATAGTTAGGGAATGAAGCAGAGGGGCTCCAGTTTGCACCGGTAGCACCGCCAACAAATCCCATACGGCCTTCGCGAATATCATATTTCATGTTCGCGCGATCGATAGAGATACGATATACTCCTGCAGTTGAAACAGCAAAGTTTGCACCGTTCTGCGCTAAGTTATTATTAGTACCACCATAGTTAATAGCCCAATCACGACCCTGTGTTACTTTAAATTCAGAGTTAGCAGGCAAATAGAGATAGATATAATATAATTTATTCATCGCCTCAGGACGAACATCACGAATCAATTCAGGTGCTGTTCCAGGATCCCAGTTATTTCCATTACCCGTAGCAGATTGATAACCGCCAGGCATATAGAAACGAAGTATGGGGACATAGGTATTGATCAACACATTTACTGTGTTTGAATAAGAAGTAGCCCCTTGTGCCGTTACTGCTTTAACACGATACTCAATACGTCCAGGAGTACCACCCACAACACCTTTGTTAAGGGCTGTTTCGTTCATTTCAAAATTGGTCAAGGTTACATTCAACCGATTTACTCCTACCGCAAAATCACGAGGAGCGGCAAAGTTTTTACCGGAAGAATCATATTGCAATGTGTACGTGATATCCCCTGTGTAAGCCACAAAGGAGCGAGTCCACGTAAAAGTATTACCTGGATCGTTGGACACCGCAAGGGTTGGGCTCAACGTTGTGTATTGAGTAGTCAATACTGCTGGATCATCAAAAGGAGAAACAGTGATACGAAGTACATTGGACTCCAACTTTTCATTATTGTTTCCATAAGAAGAAGTCACTTTCACATCTAATGAATGAGTACGTCCTAGTGCAAACCCATAGTTAAGCAAAATGTTATTCAGCTCACGTCCGGTGATTGCAGTGCTACGAACACCCATCACAGTTTTTGTTACTTCACGGCTAAAATTGCGACCCGCTGAGTCGATAGACAATACATATTTGTAGTTAGAAGTATCTGTTCCGTGCAAAGGACTAGTCCAGTTAAAGCTGATCACATTACGATTAGAGTCAGCCAGCGTAGACGTAACACTGGTAAAATTAGAACTCAATACAACGGAGATACCCGGATTGTAATAAGGAAGGTCTGCTACCTTGGTACAGGCTACCGCCAACACCACCAGGGCCCAACCGATATAAAATAATTTACGCATATTTTTCATGGCGCTTCGTTTTTAAAGTTTAGAGTCTGGTGAGTTTATATTTACCGGTTTGGAAATTGAATTCAACTTTGTAATTACCCGCACCAGGACTTTTGAATCCCGGATCCGCATCACGTTTTTCGAATTCACCAGCTAACGCACCCACATTGTTTACATCAGTAGGAGCAGGACGATACTGTGTTCCCCATACGCCTTGCGTTTGGATTAGCTTATAAAAACCAGATGCATTGAATGCTACGTTATCAATGATATATAACAATGGGTTAGCAGCATCTCTTCTAAAACGTTGAGTCGTGTTATAAGGAGCCACCATTGGATTAGACCAGCCAGATGCAAAGGCATCCCCCAATGCCCAAAGGCCTCCGTCGTTATAACCACCTGCCGCAGTTCCTGGAGGTTCTACCGCAAAATCCAAGTAAGGAGTCACACGAATCGTTAGCACATTTGAATAAAGAGGTACGGTACCATTGATTAAGGAAGAGCGCACTCGCATTTGCATATTGTAGGCAACACCGGCTCTTAATTCCATTTTACCTAATACCGTATTCAAATCTTTTACGGTCATACGAACGCCTAAATCTTTTGCGATCGCTAACTCTTGTTTATTGGGGCTGGAGAAATTTCCTCCAACTGTATCCACTTG
>CAYFLE010000216.1:0-2413 GCA_964343645.1 uncultured Chitinophaga sp.
GTAATCAAGGATATACTTCTATTCAAGCTGCTAAAAAAGCAGGCGCAAGCATCATTTTGGTTAATAACGGCATCCATCCCGGAGAACCGGATGGCATTGACGCTAGTATGCTATTGGCAAAAAATGTCATTCAAAAAAAAGTAAGTCTTCCAAAAAATTTACTCATTGCCATCATCCCCGTGTATAATATTGGTGGATGCTTAAATAGAAGCGCAAATTTTAGAGTGGATCAAGAAGGTCCTGAAGAATTTGGTTCTCGAGGAAACTCGCAATATTTAGACTTGAACCGAGACTTTATAAAAGCAGATTCAAAAGAAGCGTTGTCTTTCAGTGCTATTTTTCAAGAATGCGACCCTGATGTTTTTATTGATAACCACGTGAGTAATGGCGCCGACTATCAACATGTAATGACACTCTTAACCAGTCAACCCAGTAAACTAGGTGGCGTTATGGAGACCTTTTTAAGAACAAAGTTTGAACCCGCCCTTTATGCAGGCATGAAAGAAAAAGGCTATGACATGATTCCCTATGTAAATGCTTATGGAGACAAGCCTGAAAATGGTTGGAGCACCTATTGGGATAGCCCCCGTTATACGAGTGGCTATGCGACACTTTGGAACAGCTTTGCCTTTGTTCCAGAAACGCACATGTTAAAGCCCTATGATCAGCGAGTAATGGCCACACTTGCCTTAATGGAAAATTTCATTGCATTTACTGGGAAGAACGCAACCGAAATGCAAGAGCTACGCAATAAAACTAAACAGGCAGTGGCCACAGCAACTGCTTTCCCCATTAAATGGAAATTGGACAAGACCGGTTTTACCGAATATACTTTCAAGGGATTTGAATCAGGAAATAAACCTAGCGAAGTGTCTGGCCTTCCTAGACTTTATTATGACCGCTCAAAGCCTTTTACGAAAGCCATCAAGATATACGACAAGTTTGTGCCAGAGGTGATAATCGAAAAACCAAAAGCCTACATTATTCCACAGGGCTGGTGGAAAGTGATTGATCGACTAAAAATGAACCAAGTAAAAATGGTCGCACTAGAAAAGGATACCTCTATGGCTGTAGAATGGTACCAACTAGAAGACTATAAAACATCACCCCGACAATACGAGATGCATCATTTAAATAGTGATGTGATAGTAACCAAACAAACTGGAATTAAAACATTTCGAAAAGGAGATTGGGTAATTGAATTAAATCAACCAGCCAATCGATTTTTAATGGAAACCTTAGAGCCGCAAGCGGAAGACTCCTACTTTGCTTGGAACTTTTTTGATGCCATACTTGGTCAAAAAGAAGGTTATTCCGCCTATGTATTTGAAGACAAAGCCGCTAATTACCTGAAGCAAAATCCTGCAATAAAAGCAAAACTGGAGCAACGTAAACTTGCTGATAGCACCTTTGCAAAAAGTGCTCGCGCCCAATTGGATTTTGTATTTAAAAATTCACCGTGGTACGAGCCAGATCATAATCGATATCCGGTGTTTAGAATTTATCAATAACGAAGTGTAGTTGGAATTGTCAGTTCGTGGGCTAAAACGGTACGGCTCAACTTTTTTTATCTGTAATTAATCCTGCCGTACCGTTAGACACCCCACTCACAGACAATTCCAACTACACGTCCTGTTAATAGTTATTAGCCCTAAGACTTATAGGTGGACTTTTTAATTAGTTTTTCGTTAGAAAAATACAGTTGCTTATTTGAATGTTAGTTAGCTGAGATAGTTTGCGAGGATGGATGTCAAACAACATGGCCTATAGAAAACTCTATGTCATAGCTGTTTGCCATGTTGTTTTATCCAGCCGAACATACTATCTCAGCTAACTGCCTGTACACGTAAATACAACTATAGTTTATAAAGGAAAGGAAATAAAAAAGCCCAACCGGAAACCGATTGGGCTAATAAATATGGCAGCTACCTACTCTCCCGCATTGTTGTGCAGTACCATTGGCCATGAGGGACTTAACTTCTCTGTTCGGAATGGGAAGAGGTGAACACCCTCGGGAAAACCACCATAAGATCTTCACTGCATTGCTGCAGCAATAAGATTAACATATTGGAAAAAGTTAGCGAGTACCTTGTTTTTTCTTCGAAAAGAAAAAAAATTAAAGCGTACGGGCAATTAGTACTACTCGGCTTTGATGTTACCACCTTTACACCTGTAGCCTATCAACGTCATAGTCTTTGACGACCCTTAAAAGTAAACTCATCTTGAGGAAGGTTTCACGCTTAGATGCTTTCAGCGTTTATCCTGTCCGTACATAGCTACTCAGCATTGCACCTGGCGGCACAACTGATACACCAGCGGTACGTACGACCCGGTCCTCTCGTACTAAGGTCATGTCCTCTCAATTTACTAACGCCCACCACAGATAGGGACCGAACTGTCTTGCGACGTTCTG
>CAYFLE010000217.1:0-2391 GCA_964343645.1 uncultured Chitinophaga sp.
GTATCACACACCACCAGTTCTTCTAACAAACTGTTTTCAATGTTCTCGTATGCCTTTCCACTAAGCACCGGATGGGTGATCAATGCGCGTACGGACCTCGCCCCTTTTTCCTTTAACAACCCTGCACTTTTTGCAAGGGTTCCGCCGGTATCACAGATGTCGTCGATAATGATCACGTCTCTGTCGGTAACATCGCCGATGACCACCATACTCGCTATTTCGTTCGCTCGTTTGCGATGTTTATCGCAAATCACCATTTCCGCATTGAAATAACTGGCAATCTGCCGGATACGGTTGGCCGAACCCACGTCAGGGGCCGCAAAGGTAAGGTTTTCCAGCTTCAGTTTCTCGATATAAGGGATGAAAACAGCATGGCTGTCTAAGTGGTCAACCGGTATATCAAAGTACCCCTGAATTTGAGGAGCATGCAAGTCCATGGTAACTACTCTGTCTGCCCCTGCCGCTACTAACATATTGGCAATCAGCTTACTACCAATTGCTACCCGAGGCTTATCCTTTCTGTCTTGCCGTGCATAACCGTAATAAGGTATTACCGCAATCACTTTATAGGCAGAGGCCCTTCTGGCTGCGTCTATCATGAGAAGCAGCTCCATTAAGTTGTCAGAGGGAGAAAAAGTAGACTGCACCAAAAACACATAATCGCCTCGTACACTTTCTAAAAAAACCGGGCAGATTTCTCCATCGCTGAAGCGCTGGATATTGACCTTTCCAAGTTGTGTTCCGAACTGTTTACAGATTTGCTCCGCCAGCTGCTGGGAGCCGGTGCCGGAAAAGATTTTTGCGTTTTGCATAGCAGAAGGAGTGCTTATGCCACGAAGATATCAATCAGGATAGACAAATTTTGTTCTGGGTAAAAAAACCTTTGCACAGGATTGCCACGACAACCGGCTGATAGTATACTTGATAAATGGAAAGCCGAAAGCCTATCCGACAATGGGCCAAAGAAGACCGTCCCCGAGAAAAATTATTTCGATTAGGCGTAGAGCAATTAAGCACTTCTGAGTTGTTGGGTATTCTGCTGCAAACAGGAAATCGGCACAAATCTGCTATAGAACTGGGGATGCAACTGCTAGAATTGGCCAAACAGAACTTGCAAGAACTAGGGCGATTAGCACCAAAAGAAATTGCTGCTATTTCTGGCATAGGAAACGCCAAAGCAGCCATGGTATGTGCCGCCTTAGAGTTAGGCAGAAGAAGACACGCTTCACTTCCGCTCGACAAAAAACAAGTAACGAGTAGTGCAGATATTGCCCGCTTTTTACAAGTGCGGTTACAAGACTTGCGACACGAGGTATTTGCTGTGTTGTTTCTAAACCGTGCCAACCGTATCAATCACTTTGAAATAGTGAGTGAGGGTGGCATTACAGGAACAGTAGCTGACCCCAGAATCATTTTAAAAAAAGCACTAGAGCAAAATGCGGTAAGCATCATAGTGTGTCACAATCATCCCTCTGGTAATTTAAGACCAAGCCGAGCCGATGAACTGCTCACACAAAAATTGAAGGAGGCCGCCCTATTATTGGATATCACCATGCTTGATCACATTATAGTCAGTGATCAGGGCTATTATAGTTTTGCTGACGAAGGGTATATCTAAACCTTAGGCTTGTGCCGTAGGCCCACCGAAATTGAGCGGCAATTGCACTTCTTCCAAATCTTTAATGGTGCCATTGATAGATTCAAACTTTTGAATATTCTCTGTTAACGCGCGCATTAATCGCTTGGCATGTTGCGGCGTCAAAATAACGCGTGACTTTACACGGCTTTTGGGTGTGCCAGGCATTACATTGACAAAATCAATTACAAACTCAGCGTGTGAATGAGTGATAATAGCAAGATTGGCATATTCACCTTCTGCTACTTCTTCAGAAATCTCAATATTCAATTGGTTGGGATTATTTTCAGGAGTGTTCATATTCATTTTTTTCAAAGATAAAAAAAGAGGGCCCTTTTTAGGCCCTCTACTATCTTTTTGTAGTTAGGAGATTAACGTGGTCCTAAATACTTCCAACGATCGTTAAATAAGCTACGAGGACCAGTAGGAATTACTGTAGGTTGAATCATCCAGTGCTTAATCAAGATGTCTTTATTGCTTTGAACGGCATTAACTCCAGAAGGATCTAATACCGCACGACGTGCGTTAGATGACGCATACAAAGGAGCACCAGAACCAGCTGCAGGGTTACCACCACCAGTTGCAGGGAAAGCTGGGTCACCATAATAGTTATAGAGGTCACTGACTTTATTGGTAGCTCCATCGAAGGTAATTACCCAGCCAAATGAACCATAATAAGTGCCAGCACCCGCATTGCTGAATATGTATCCAGGGATACCACCATTTAAATCATCGTTACGAACCACGCATTTGTT
>CAYFLE010000218.1:0-2391 GCA_964343645.1 uncultured Chitinophaga sp.
AATCTGTTTTCAACGTAAACTATTCAATAGTCAATAATCCGATTGCCGATCTGGAGATAGATGGAGATGTATCTGTCATCATTACAAGAGTAGGAGGGATATGGAAACTACCTAAGTAGGTTGCACGTAGTTGATAGGATATTTTAATAAAGGATGTTTTGCTAAAATCTTCTTTAATGGAGAAGTCACTCGCTTGGACTAGCGTGTCCTTGGGAAAATTTTTCCCAGTTAAAAGAATTTGATTTTTATCTCCTTTTACTATTAGTGAGTGGGGATTCATCAATAAGCCGGCTGGTAAGTTCTCTGTTATTTGAAATGGTTTTTTGGTCGGTGAACTATGAATTTCAATTTCTACTTGGATTAGTTCACCTTTCCGAACTACCATAGTTTCCTCCACACTTTTCCCCATGATTTTTTTTCTGATGGTGGGCAGTTTGGGTGATAACGTTGCAGCTGTTGGTTCATTCTCATAGGGCCACGGAAGAATTCGAACTTGACCTTGCGTACAATTGGTGTCATTTTGAGTAATGGTGCAGAATTTCCACTGTGCCTTTTTGTTAAACTCAAATGGAATCTCCAATGGAAAGCCAATGAAATCTTTCTTCAACGGGTCAATGGTGAAATATTGATTGCCAAGGCTATTAAAAAACCAACCATCAACTGCCTCTTTAGAAAGGGAATCGATCAACGTGAAATGAGCCGTTCCACCCCAATCTAACTGGGAGGAATTGGTTAATTGAAACTGAAAAATTGGACGATCTCCTTCTCTGATAAAGGGGGGAATGAGGGGAGTGGTTTGATGGGTTGATTGACTGCTTTGTGCCAATACAAATGCAGGAGTAAATAAGACTACACCAATTACAACAAAAGCTATCTTTTTCAAATCACTTTAAAATGCTAACCATTTTATTGCCGATGTCCGCAGGACTACTCACTACATGAATACCACATTCACTCATAATTTTCATTTTTGCAGCAGCAGTATCTTCTGCGCCACCTACAATGGCCCCTGCATGTCCCATTCTACGACCGGGAGGGGCTGTTTGTCCTGCAATAAATCCAACTACCGGTTTTTTATTGCCATTTTCTTTGATCCAACGAGCTGCTTCTGCTTCCATACCCCCTCCAATTTCTCCAATCATCACGATGGCATCGGTTTCGGGATCATTCATGAAAAGTTCAACGGCTTCTTTAGTGGTTGTTCCAATGATGGGATCTCCGCCAATTCCAACAGCAGTAGAAATACCCAGTCCAGCTTTGGCTACTTGATCCGCTGCTTCATAGGTCAAGGTTCCAGATTTTGACACAATACCAATACGACCTTTTACAAATACAAAGCCTGGCATAATTCCAACCTTGCATTCGCCCGCTGTGATAACTCCAGGGCAATTAGGACCTACCAAGCGTGTATTTTTACCTTGTAAGTAGTTCTTTACTTTGACCATGTCTTGTACAGGGATACCCTCTGTTATACACACAACTAATCCAATGCCTGCCTCCGCTGCCTCCATAATGGCATCTGCTGCAAAAGCGGGCGGAACAAAAATGATACTGACATTGGCACCTGTGGTTTTAACACCATCGGCAACGGTATTAAATACAGGGCGGTCTAAATGAGTGGAACCTCCTTTGCCTGGAGTGACTCCACCTACCACTTGGGTTCCATATTCGATCATTTGAGTAGCATGGAAAGTGCCCTCTGTTCCGGTAAATCCTTGTACAAGGATTTTTGAATTTTTATTAATGAGAATGCTCATAAAAGACGTCTAAAAGTTGCCGCAAAGGTAGGGAAATGTTATCAGGGTCTGGTTAATTCATCCATGTTCCGGTCATTGGGAATTTTACCGGTTTCCTCCAGCATTCGCATGTCCTTAGCATCTTTCAAAAAGTCGGAGGCAAAGATGAAATCGTTTAGCCGTTGATTTTTACTAAAGATGATTTCTTTACGGGTTCCTTCCCATTCCTTTTTGCCTTGATACATGTACAAAATATAATCTCCAATTTCCATGACACTATTCATGTCATGGGTGTTGATTACAGTGGTGATATTGTATTCCAAGGTTAACTCTCGAATTAATTTATCAATCACCAGTGAGGTTTGCGGGTCCAATCCTGAATTAGGCTCATCACAAAAAAGATATTTGGGATTGAGCACGACGGCACGTGCTAGGGCCACTCTCTTTTTCATGCCCCCGCTTAACTCAGAAGGAAATTTTTTGTTAACGCCTGACAAGTTCACGCGATCGAGTACTTCATTTACGCGTTTCAGTTTTTCTGCAAAACTATTTTGCGTAAACATATTCAAGGGAAACATGATATTCTGCTCTACTGTAAGAGAATCAAAAAGGGCTGAACCCTGAAATAGCATGCCAATTTCTTTACGGATCTGTG
>CAYFLE010000219.1:0-2389 GCA_964343645.1 uncultured Chitinophaga sp.
TTTTTGGTTAGACCGCATGGGCCGAAACCCCTTTTCCACTTTTTGGTGGCTCTTTCTGTGCATGATTGGGGTAGTGGCTGGTGCCTACTTGGTGAAATTCATCATGCTACATTTTACGGGTTGGTTATTCAAAGTGCATGAGGCGGCTGATTCCTATATTTTCACGGTGTTCACCATCAATAAAATGGCCGGTCTCTTTTTATTTCCCTTGTTGGCCTTGATGGCATTTTCTGCCCCTTGGTTATTTCCGATATCGCTCGCGCTCTCCTGGATTTTATTGGGGGCATTGTTGCTTTATCGTATTGGACTTACTTACGGTGTGGTCAGAAAACAGATGCAAATCAGTGGATTTCATTTTTTACTCTATGTGACGGGCTTTGAATTAGCCCCTTTATTGGTGCTTTACAAACTCTTTCTCTTGAATTTTAGTTGAAAGAGTCTATTTTTGCACCCAATTAGCAGGGAATACATGAGTAGTAAAGGGGCTAAAAAGCAAGAGGGAGTGCGAGCGGTCAAACATATTTTGATTACGCAACCTCGTCCGGAAAGTGAGAAATCACCCTATTTTGAACTCGCTAGAAAGTACAACGTACAACTGGAGTTCTGTCCATTTATCAAATTAGAAGGCATTCCTGCCAAAGATTTCCGTCGTCAAAAAATTGATATTGCTTCTTATTCCGGCATCATTTTTACCAGCCGTAATGCGATTGATCATTTTTTTCGTTTGTGTGAGGAAATGAAAGTGGCTATATCGCAGGACACAAAATATTTCTGTATCACGGAAGCAGTAGCGCTCTATTTGCAAAAATTTATTCTTTACCGCAAGCGTAAAGTTTTTTACGGAGCAGATGGAAGTAATAAAAGTTTGTTTGATGTGATCAACAAACACAAGGCCAATGAAAAATTCCTCTATGTCTGCTCTGAAAATCAGCAGGACAATGAAATTGTCAACTGGCTCAAGAATAATAAATGTGAATTTGTATTAGCGTTTATGTATCGCAGCATTAGTTGTGATATAAAACCGCTCCTGGCAAAAACTCCTTTTGATGTGATTTGTTTTTTCACACCCAGCGGCATCAAAAGTTTGTATGACAATCTACCTAGTTTCAAACAAAATGGCTTGGTGTTAGGTGCATTTGGAAGCAATACCATTCGGGCAGTGGAAGAAAAAGGATTGAAATTAGAAATTGCTGCGCCGAGTCCTAAAGCGCCTAGTATGGTAGCGGCACTCGATCAATTTTTAGCGAGCACGACCCGGAAAAAATAATTTTTCCCAATTCAAGTATGTCTATGACTACTCCCAACCATTTGATCCGGGAAACAAGTCCGTACTTATTACAACACGCGTACAATCCGGTTCAGTGGTATCCCTGGGGCGAAGAAGCCTTGCAAAAAGCATTTATTGAACAAAAGCCCATTTTAGTGAGCATCGGCTACGCTGCTTGTCATTGGTGTCATGTGATGGAGCGGGAGAGTTTTGAAAATGAAGACACCGCCGCACTCATGAATGCGCACTTTGTCAATATCAAAATTGATCGCGAAGAACGTCCGGACCTGGATCATATCTATATGGATGCCTTGCAGGCCATGAATGGAAGTGGGGGGTGGCCACTCAATGTATTTTTAACGCCCGAGGGGAAACCTTTTTACGGAGGCACTTATTTTCCACCCGTACGCGCGTATAATCGAGCCTCTTGGACCGAAGTATTACAAAGTATCCATCAAGCTTGGGTCAATCGTCGCGATGAAATTCATGCGCAAGCAGAAAATCTTACGGCTCATTTACAACAATCCAACGCCTTTGGGATTGCATCGCAAGAGGCAGATGACTTGTTCACGCAAGAAACGCTATCAACGATCACTGCTGAGTTATTAAAAAACGCGGACACTACCTGGGGTGGATTTGGCAAGGCACCTAAGTTTCCACAAACGGCTTCCATTACTTATTTGCTTCGTTATTATCATTTCACAAAAAATGAAGAAGCGCTCGCACAGGCCCTATTGTCTTTACAAAAAATGGCACAAGGTGGAATCTATGATCAAGTGGGTGGGGGTTTTGCACGTTACTCTACGGACACCGAATGGCTGGCTCCGCATTTTGAAAAAATGCTCTATGATAATGCGCTCTTGCTTTGTTCATATAGTGAAGCGTATCAATTAACCCAGCAAGTAAACTTTCTATCGATCATCCAGGACACTATTCAATTTGTAGAAAGAGAATTGATGAGTGAAGAAGGTGGTTTTTATGCAGCACTCGATGCAGACTCCGAAGGCGTGGAAGGAAAATTTTATACTTGGTCAGCTCAAGAGTTGGATGAGTTATTAGGCAATCAAGCTTCGCTATTTAAAGAAGTATACAATGTGCAACCCGAAGGAAATTGGGAGCACA
>CAYFLE010000220.1:0-1932 GCA_964343645.1 uncultured Chitinophaga sp.
GCCTAGCTCTGCTTATTTACCTACTACTAGGGTGGATATTTTATGCAAACCAGGAGCGTTTTCTTTTTAAACCCACGCTGATTGCTACTGCTGCACCCTTACAAATAAGTCAAGCCCACCAAGAAATTAGTATCCCCATCAATCAGGAAGACACGATTCATATTACACGATTTACTACCAAGCAACCTAGTAAAGGCGCTATCCTTTATTTCCATGGTAATCGTCAAAATGTAGAATGGTATGCAAAATATAGTTCACTATTCACCAACAATGGGTATGAGGTTTTTATGTTGGACTATCCAGGATATGGAAAAAGTAGAGGTTTGTTGACAGAAGAAAAAATTTATCAATGGAGTGATATCGTCTACAGCATTGCCCGAAAAAGTTACACTCCTTCGCAGCTGATTATTTATGGGAAAAGCCTCGGATCGGGCATTGCCGCACAACTAGCTGCAAAAAGGGATTGTCGTCAACTTATTTTAGAAACTCCATATTACGACTTTCCGGCTGTGCTTTCTTTTTATGCACCGATTTACCCTTTTCAAAAGCTTCTTCATTACCAATTCCCCACTCATATATATTTAAAGCAAGTAACAGCACCTGTCCTTGTACTTCATGGCACTGCTGACGGGGTGGTCCGTTATAGCAATTCAATTCGTCTTGCCAAACAATTTAAAAAAGGAGATGAATTAATTACGATCGAAGGCGGAAGCCACAACGATTTAATTGAATTTTCAGCAACCATTGCAGCCTTAAAGAAAATACTCTAAAAAATTATTCTGCCAACAAAGAACCCGTTGCATCCACTCGTAACTCATAGGTGGCCCCTACTTTTAATGCATAGTTACGTTCAGTATGACTCACTGGAAAATCAAAACAAACTGGATAATTATATTCAGCTACCATTTCATGAATGATTTCATAGGCTGTTTTACCAAAGGGACGCTCGGTGTCTTTACACTCCGTAAATCCGCCAACAATCAAACCCGCTAAGTTGGCTAATTTTCCACTACGTTTATATTGATACAACATCCGATCAATATTGTAGAGTTGTTCTCCCACGTCTTCAATAAATAAAATTTTTCCAGCAGTATCTAAATCAGAAGAAGTGCCTACTAAGTGGGCTAACAGCGCCAAATTACCCCCCACTAATGGAGCTTGCGCAATGCCTTGTCGATTGAAAACATGTTCAGGACCCGAACAGGCCGAGGTAACACCTTCCAACGCTTCGCGAAGTGACTGAACATATTCATTTTTCCAACCTTCTCCATTAAAAGCAGTTGCCATTGGTGCATGTAAACTTACTACTTGATACTGCTGATGAAGGTGCGCATGTAATACAGTAATGTCACTATACCCAATGATCCATTTGGGGTTCAATAAAAAAGTAGAAAAATCAAGTTGTTCAATAATACGTCCTGTTCCATATCCGCCCCGTCCACATAAAATAGCTTTGACTGTTTGATCATCTAGCATACGCTGAAAATCTGTGAGCCGCTCTGCATCCGTCCCTGAAAAATACGTAGTGGAAGAACCCCCCACTGTAGTACCCTGAATCACCTTGTATCCCCATTGGTTTAAAACTGCCACACAGGTTTGTACATGGGCGGCAGGTAAATAACCCGCGGGGCAAACAATTGCAATGGTATCTCCGGGTTGTAAATAAGCGGGTGTATTCATACGTGGAAAGCATAAAGGTAGCAAGGAAAGTCATTTTGGGCTTGCCATCCTTTCCGGTATTTTTGCAACAACATGAATACGCCCAAAAGATATCTGGTAACCTCAGCCCTACCCTATGCCAACGGATTAAAACACATTGGACATTTAGCGGGTGCCTATATCCCTGCCGATATCTACGTTCGTTATTTAAGGGCGCAAAAAAGAGAGGTCGTGTTTGTTTGTGGTAGCGACGAACATGGAACCGCTATTCCA
>CAYFLE010000220.1:1942-2386 GCA_964343645.1 uncultured Chitinophaga sp.
AAAAAAAGAAGACACCACTCCACGAGCAATCATCGATAAATACCATCAAGCACTCAAAGAAGATTTTACGACACTCTCAATCAGCTTTGATATTTATCATCGAACCAGCGAACCGCTGCATCACGAAACAGCAGCCGCCTTTTTTTCCAAATTACACAAAGACAACGCACTTATTACCAAAGAATCGGAACAATACTTTGATGAAGCGGCTAATACTTTTTTAGCAGACCGTTTTATTAAAGGCACTTGCCCGCATTGTAAAAGTGATCGGGCGTATGGCGATCAATGCGAGTCCTGTGGTCAAACATTGAGTCCGGATGAATTAGTAAATCCGCTCAGTACGCTCAGTGGTAATGCCCCCGTGAAAAGAAAAACAACCCACTGGTATCTTCCCCTGGATCAACATGAAACTTTTTTACGAAAATGGATCATTGAAGAACATGG
>CAYFLE010000221.1:0-2384 GCA_964343645.1 uncultured Chitinophaga sp.
ATTTGTGTCGCATATACTTGAATGCCGTTCAGGTGCATCGTATCAACTGCTTTCAATAATGAATCAACCCGACAAATAGCAATTTTTTCTAAGGCCCCTGCAGAGGTAAGGATTGCGTCCTCTTGTAATGCACCCACTCCTTTATCTGGAATAATGATAGCATCAACCCCAGCGCAATAGGCTGTACGCGCAATTCCTCCAATATTTCGGATATCGGTAATCCCATCTAGCATGAGCAACAAAGGCGCTCTTCCTTCCCCTACAACCCAATCTATCACGGTCTGCAGCGATTGATAGACTACTTTAGATTTTAACGCAACACATCCCTCATGGGAGCCTACATTAAAGTGATTTAATTTAATTACAGGAACTACTTGGACAGGCACTCCTTTTTCTAACGCCAGCGCTCTTATCATTCGAGCATTTGCAGTTGAAGCAGTATCCGCTAAATAAATACGATCTAATGCTTGGGCCTCATTGAGAGCATCCACAACGGCTTGTACCCCTGCAATGAGCTTATTCTTTTTGGGTCGTTGAGGTCTTTTTCTAAAGTCTTTCACTTGACAAAGAAAAGAAAAAAAAGACCCGCCGGAAAATTGGCAGGTCTTTTATACTAAAATGCGGATAAATTAGAGATGAAAAGCCTTTTTCACCTTGGCTACGTAATCAAGCTTTTCCCAAGTAAAGAGCTCTACTTTGCGTTTTACTTGCTTACCATCAGGTGCGGTAAATACCTTTTCCACGGTGCGCGGCGTACGCCCCATATGTCCGTAGGCAGCTGTTTCGCTATACATGGGATTGCGCAATTTTAGTCGCTGCTCAATAAAATAAGGTCTCATATCAAATACCTGCTCAACAATTTTACCAATTTGTCCATCGGTTAAATTGACATTAGCCGTTCCATACGTATTGACATTAATACTTGTTGGTTTTGCTACACCAATCGCATATGAAACTTGAACGAGTACTTCATCGGCAACACCCGCTGCAACAAGGTTTTTCGCGATATGACGGGTGGCATATGCGGCCGAGCGATCCACTTTGGAAGGATCCTTTCCACTAAAAGCTCCCCCTCCATGCGCGCCTTTGCCGCCATAAGTGTCAACAATAATTTTTCTTCCAGTCAATCCTGTATCCCCATGAGGACCTCCAATTACAAACTTTCCAGTTGGGTTAATATGATACTTGATATCATCATTAAACAGGCTTGCGTATTTTTTATATTTCGCTTTGATTCGTGGAATCAAAATAGAAATCACATCTTTCTTAATTCTCGCAAGCATTTTAGCTTCTGCGTCAAAATCATCATGCTGCGTAGAAATTACAATAGCATCAATCCGAACGGGCTTATTGTTGTCATCATACTCTAACGTCACCTGACTTTTGGCGTCTGGACGCAAGTAAGGCATTTTTGAATTTTTTTCCCGACGAATGGCAGCTAGTTCTATTAATAAATTATGCGCCAAATCAAGTGCCAATGGCATATAATGCTCCGTCTCATTAGTCGCATAACCAAACATCATTCCTTGGTCTCCTGCTCCTTGTTCTTCTTTCTTTTTTCTATCAACACCTTGGTTGATATCTGCAGATTGTTCATGGATAGCAGACAAAACACCACAACTGTTTGCTTCAAACATATACTCGCTTTTGGTGTACCCAATTTTACTGATAACACCTCTTGCAATATCTTGGACATCCAAGTAAGCTTTAGATTTAACCTCACCCGCTAAAACTACTTGTCCGGTGGTCACTAATGTTTCGCAGGCCACTTTTGATTGCGGATCAAAGGCCAAAAAATTATCAATTAACGCGTCAGAAATTTGATCTGCAACTTTATCAGGATGTCCTTCACTTACAGATTCAGAAGTAAATAAATAAGGCATGGATATGGGTTTGGAAACACAAATATAAGCCTATGAAAAATTAAAACAACTAAGGCTTTGAATATACTATTCGTAAACGCATTCGCTTGGCTGGATTAATATAGTCGCCGCCAGCAAAAACAACTCTACCATAACCCACCCGATCATTGACAGGCACTAATCCCCAATAACGGTATAAGGGGGAGTACAGGTTGGTACGACCAGGGGCAGATACCCTCAGTGTGTAATTGGTAGAGTCATTTGTCACTATCTTTTGAACATATCGAGTAATATCAAATCGATAAGTACTATCACGTAGCAATAACCCTCCAAATCGAGCATTATCATACGTAAAAGAACCATAGTTGTCTCTAACTGCCATGTCCAAATCAAAAGTAAGGGCCGTATCTCCTCTTGGATTAATCCGATCCAATAATAAACTGGAGGGGAAAACATACGTTCCTTGTTGCGAAGTGGGAAGTGGCGTTAGAATTAATTCTGCTTTATGTATAACAACATTAC
>CAYFLE010000222.1:0-1150 GCA_964343645.1 uncultured Chitinophaga sp.
CGCTATCGGCAGCCTTCATGAAGGATTAGTGACTCGTCGCGATGACAAAGGGGCTACTATTCAATTGTCTTATGGATTGGAAGGATTCGCTCCTAGCCGTCATTTGGCGAAAGAAGATGGCAAGAACATCGCAGCTGACGAAACAGCTACTTTCATGGTGATTGAGTTTGATCGCAATGAAAAGCGCATTGTTTTATCGCACACCCGCATTTGGGAACAAGGCAAGGTGGAAGAGGCAGAAGCAGTTAAAAAAGAAGCACGTGCTGATGCTGATAAAACAAATAAAGCGGTTAAAAATATCCAAAGCAAAGTAGAAAAAGCAACCTTTGGTGACCTTGGTGTTTTAGCTGATCTCAAGAAGAAGATGGATAGTGGAGCAGAGGATAAGTCAGCCGAATAAATTCTACCGAGCTAATTTTAGTGTGGCTGCCGCAAGGCAGCCTTTTTTTATGCCCAATTTGGCTACAAGGGAGCTATATTTGTTATGACCTGAACCCGCATGTCTACAATTGTGCATAGGATATTTCATGCCAATTTGATTCGAAAATTGGTTTTTCTCGTGGTAGGAGCGGCTTCCTATCCGGGCCTGGCACTATTCAATAAACTACGGATCACTGGGACTGAGCATTTGAAAAAACTTCCCAAGCAGAATGTATTGTTTGTAAGCAACCATCAAACCTATTTTGCAGATGACATTACTTTTTTTCAAATTTTTTGCGCCGTAAAGTGGGGAAAGAAAAATAGGCTGGGGTTGCCCTATTATTTACTTAATCCATTTACCCGAGTTAATTATGTAGCGGCCGTAGAAACAATGAAAGACAATTTATTGACTCGTTTGTTTTTATTAGCGGGAGGGATTACCGTTAAAAGAACGTGGCGAGCGGGTGGGCAAGAAGTCAGAAGAGGTTTAGATCCTTCGGACACCCGGAAAATATTTAGAGCATTAGAAAATAATTGGGTAATAACCTTTCCGCAAGGAACCACCCGACCGTTCGCGCCAGGTCGAAAAGGAACGGCCATGATCATCAAACAATGTAAGCCTATTGTAGTGCCTATAGTAATCAATGGATTTTGGAGGGCCTTTAACAAGAAAGGCCTGCAACTGAAAAAAAGAAACACCCGACTTTCGGTACAATTCAAGGCACCTTTA
>CAYFLE010000222.1:1160-2378 GCA_964343645.1 uncultured Chitinophaga sp.
TAATGGATGCCATTGAGCAAAGTAAAGAACACATGTTAAAAGGGCGTCACCACCGTTTAGCGTCTGCGCCAAACTCGTGATGCTTACTCGTTTACGAAGAGTGCTTTTAATTCAGCCGCATCGTCTGGTTTCATTTTACCTCCTAGAATTAATCGAAGTTGTCTTCTTCGTAAAGCCCCGTCAAAAAGTCTTTTTTCTTCCTCATTATTGATTTGTACGGGAGGTACGGGTCTAGGTTTTCTATTGGGATCTAAGGCTACAAAAGTGTAGTAGGCTTCGTTACTTTTATATTTAAATTGTTGGGTTAAGTCTTCGCCCCAAACCCGTAAATGAATTTCCATCGACGTAGTAAAGGCTCTCGTGATTTTTGCCTCTAAATGCACAGAGTTGCCTAGCTTAATAGGATTTTCAAATGAAATATTGTCTACCGAAGCTGTCACGCAAGGAACATTGCAATGTTTTTGAGCAGACAGTGCGGCAGCAATGTCCATCCAATACATCAATCGACCTCCCATCAGATTGCCAAACAAATTGGTGTCATTGGGAAGGACCAATTCGGTCATCACAATTAAACTATCGGCGGGAGATTTGGGTTGCATAGATCAATTTCTACAAAGATAATGCACCGGTTGTTGGGATGGGTTGATTTGTGTTTTGCCCTTTTTGTAAATCTGGGAACAAGTGTTTTTCTGCTTTTTTCCAATAATCAAAAAAGGATTTGAAATGACCTTGGAGTGAGGGAACAAGCCAATCGCGTTCTTCTTTTATTCCAGGAAAATGAGCAAAGGCAGGATGTTCTTTGGTATATACTTGATTGGATTTTATCAGCGCGCTTAGTTCGCCAACTTCACCCACAAATACTTGGAGGCCTTCTATTTGCTTGCTGAGTTCCAATATGAATGCAATCACCTTATCGCTGACAGGAAATTCACGGAAATGAGAGGGCTCTAACACTAAGATTCTATTTGCTTTCCAGTCTTTTTTCCAATCTGGATCTAGATGGTAAGAGTGATATAAAAAAGTGGGACAGCTTGTGTCTATCGTAGGGGCTGATTTTTGCGGGAGAGTGGTCGTTAACGTGAGAGACATTGTGTCTTGTAGAATTGCTGGGATTGCAAGACTTGGTAAATCAATATAAGGATGGTCTAAAAAGGTGCCTTGCTGATTGGTATTACAATATCGATTGATATTTTCTTGATTGCAATAATATTTTTTTGA
>CAYFLE010000223.1:0-1522 GCA_964343645.1 uncultured Chitinophaga sp.
TGCAATTACTGCAGTTTTTGGAGTAGTTGCTTGTAAAATTCCCGCATTAACCCTTCGTAATGCTCCAACTGCAACTCCTTCATATTACGCAGTGAGTGGGTCGGACACGGTAAATGATGGAGCCATAGTCTGGAAGAACTATTTTAAGGACCCTAACTTACTTTCCTTAATTGATAGTGCGCTTGTGAAAAATCAAGAGCTCGGCATTGTTGAACAAGAGATTCAAGCCCGAAAAAATGAAATACAGGCAAGAAAAGGGGAGTACCTACCTTTTGTTAATTTGTCCGGAGCCGGTGGATTAGATAAGATGGGACGCTACACATGGGATGGCCTTTCAGAGGAAGATCTTAAAGCTAATCCAACTAAAGCGCCAAAACATATTGGCGATTTTATGCTTGGTGCATATGCTTCTTGGGAAATGGATGTTTGGAAAAAATTGCGAACTGCAAAACAGTCTGCCGCACTCAGTTATTTAGCTAGTCAGGAAGGTAAAAATTTTATTATTACCAATGTTGTTGCTGAAATTTCGAGTTCTTACTATGAGCTATTGGCGCTAGATAATTTGCTTACTATCATTCAGCAAAGTATCGACATTCAGCAAAATGCGCTTACCGTTGTTCGATTAGAAAAAGAAGCTGCAAAAGAAACACAGCTGGCGGTCAACCGATTTGAAGCGCAGTTGCTGCATACAAAAAATTTACGTTTTGAAATCCAGCAACGTATAGTAGAAACAGAAAATCGTATTAATTTTTTAGTGGGGCGCTACCCGCAGTCAGTCAAGCGTGATGTGGCACAACTAAATGAATTGAACATTGAGTTTATTCGTCCAGGAATTCCTTCACAGTTATTAATCAATCGACCAGATATTAAGCAAGCGGAATATGAGTTGAGTGCTGCAAAACTGGATATTAAGTCTGCTCGGGCAAACTTTTATCCTGTTTTTCGATTGACTGCCGGCTTAGGTTTTACTTCTTTTAATCCTGGGTATTTAATAAGCCCAGAGTCTGTGCTATATAATTTGGCAGGTGATTTAGTGGCTCCGCTGGTCAATAAAAATGCAATAAAGGCAACCTATGCAAATGCCGGAGTAAAGCAAGTAGCGGCGGCATATAATTATGAAAGAAGTATCCTAAATGGGTATATTGAAGTAGTTAACCAATTAAATGCTGTTGATAACTTTGAAAAAAGCTATTTGACTAAGAAGAATGAAGTTGATATTTTAACACAATCAATCGATATCTCAAATAGTTTATTCCGATCTGCAAGAGCCGATTATTTGGAGGTATTATTGACACAACGCGAGGCACTTGAATCCAAAATGGAATTAGTGGAAACTCGTCTAAAACAATTAGTAGCTAAGGTCAATCTCTATAGAGCATTAGGAGGTGGATGGCGATAGGCTAAAAAACTTCGCCGATGTTTACAAAAATGCCGTGGGAATGTTCTCTACCCCATGCATAGTCAACGCACAAGTTGGTTTTGGAGGTTTTATTTAATTGAAATCTTATTCCAAGCCCATAAC
>CAYFLE010000223.1:1532-2378 GCA_964343645.1 uncultured Chitinophaga sp.
TCTGAATGACTTTTGCCAACTAGTCTCAAAAGAGGAGCCATTTACAAATATCACGCCTCCCCATTTTTCATTTTTAGATAATTGAAATCGATACTCTGATTCTGCATAATTCATGTTTTTATCCCTGAATCTACCTTGTATATAGCCTCTACCAGTGTTATAATTATCATCCCATCCTGTAGAAGGAAGCATTAGGTAGTACGGATTTCCTCTAAGTGTGTAGTTATAATAGTTCCAAATTGCTAATGTATTATTTGATTTTTTGGGGAATGAGAAATATTTTCTCCACTCAAATAATAGAAATGTTGAGTTTACGTTACTGCCAAATAGTTTTAAGTTGTCTCTTATACATGCATTGATTAACCATCCATTTTTGGGTGTTATAGGATTATTTCTGCTATCATAAAGAATACGCAAAACAGGACCTGTTGTACTAGATGAACTTGAAAAACCGTATTTGTCAAATGCCGTTATAGTTCCTGCCGGTATGTTTAATTGTTTTACAGCATCAAAACGGTCATAGTAAATGCCGCCACCAATAAATAAATTTTTATTGATTCCTCTCAGTACCGTTTGGTGTAGCTTAACGTAGCCATATTTGATTGAGAATTCATCTTTTGCTAGTGTATTAATCCCTAGGCCATACGTGACAGAGGGGTATTTCATATATCTGAAGTCACTGATCCAACTCCATTTCCCATTTTTTGACCATATACTTGCTTGAATAGGAACGATGATTTGTTTTTTTATTGTGGCATTTATGCTGCCATTAATAACAGATATTTTTGCGGCACTCTCTCCTTTATTGCTGGATTTAAAGGAAATATTTGTACTTAACACCGCTGC
>CAYFLE010000224.1:0-2363 GCA_964343645.1 uncultured Chitinophaga sp.
CTATTTCATTATACTCCTTTTGCATAACTATTTAACTATCGGAATTCTCACCACTGATGGATACACTTTTGAATGATGAATGGTATTTTGCACCGTTACACCTTTTGACTCATCGAAGTTATTCCCGCCCGTATTCAAATTACGTTCAAATCTGGGGAAGTTGCTGCTAGAAATTTCAATTCGAATACGGTGACCTGGCGCAAAATAATTACTAGTGACAAGTGGGCTCATATTCACTTTATACACTTTCCCCTTTTCCATAAATACTTCCTTGTCATACCCTTCGCGATATCGTAATCGTTGAATTGTTTCATCCAAATTATATGCTTTACCATCGGGATGTACATCAATCAACTTTAAAGTAATATCAGAATCAGTTCCTGTGGAAGACACAAACAAAGTAGATTCAATAAATCCTGTCATTTCAACACCTTCGGTGAGTGGTTCAGTAGTATACACTAAAATATCATTACGCAATTCCTGCTCTGATTGGTCATATGATCCTCCCTTGATAGCATTACCGGTACAACAAACATTTCCTCCTACAGAAGGAACAGGATTCATAGGATCATAGGTAAAAGTATCAGGTTGATTTTTAATTGGAACTTTTAAACTTAATAGACCATCACCATTGCGAGTATTTGCATGACCCCCACTAGATAGCCATAGTTCTTGCATGCGTGTACCCGGCACAGGAAAACTATCTGCCGCTTGCCACTTGTTAGACCCCATCGTAAAATAACGCACGCGTGGATTTTTTTCTTTGAAGCCATTAGCTTCTCCTTTTAAATGCAAATCAAACCAGGACCAAGTAAGTTCATCATAGTTGAGTCGAGCATCTCCCACACTCAAGTCTCCAACTTTCGTGTCTTCGGTTGCACGCTTATAAGAGCAATGAAGAACCGGCGCAATAACTAAGTATTGGTCATCAGCCAACTTGCTGCCTTTTGCACTATTTCGCAAGTGATTGAAGAGTTCAATATTAGGACCACTAGATACATCGAACCAAGAAACAAACCAATATCCTGGAATATCTATTGGCATGTTCTCGTGCCAGAGTCCTCCATTAAACCAAGCAGGATCATTTGGTTTACGAGTAATCATTTGATCATAAATTCCTTGTTGACCATCTACATTGCGTATAATATCTCGCACTGGTAAATGATTCAATGCTTTTGCCCAATCAACACTAGGCATTTCAGTAGCCATATCATAAAAACGAGAAATGCGAACAAGATCTTGTTGCGTCATATCTTTTGACAAGGTGGGACGGAATTTATCATTTTGCGTACCGTATAACCAAGAGGTAAATAACATTTGTTGCGCACCTCCCCTATACCAATTACCTTGTTCTTGAAATCTACCCACTTTCCCAACTCCCGCACCAAATCCTTGTGCAACAATAGCCGCTAATGCCGGATGTTTACGAGCGGCTACTGCCATTTGCCACTCTGCCGTAGAAGAACAACCAATTAATCCGATTTTTCCATTTGACCAAGGCTGAGCTGCAAACCAAGTAAAGGCGTCGTCACCATCTGTAACAGGTGTGCCAAGGATATCCCATTCTCCCTCTGAAAAAAATCGTCCTCGTTCATTTTGTACAGCAAAAGCATACCCGCGACTTACTGCATCATAGGCTTCTTGAAAACTACGGTTGGTCATTTTTCCGTCTACCCAACTATTAAAATTGTATGGGGTACGAGAGAATATAAGCGGATGTTTGCCATTTCCTTTTGGGCGATAAATATCTGTAGCCAATCGCACTCCATCGCGCATCGGAATCATTACTTTTTGTTCAATCACAGCAATCTGCGCAAGCTGACGATAAATGGGGAGCGTGTCTTGGGCAAAGGAGGAAAGACTTATAATTAACAAGAATGAAATAAGTTTACAGCTTTTCATAAGATTGCTTTTAGTATTTGAATATACACTAGAAATTTGATAAAAACGTCGATAGTTTTAAATTCACTTCATGAAAAAGTTATTGATACTTATATTAATTATTACTAGACAACTTTCTGCAATTGCCCAGCAAGATGAAACAGACATCAAGCAAACCATTCAAAAACTATTTGACGGCATGCGCAATGCGGACTCAAGTGCAGTCGCGAGTACGTTTGCTACTGAAGCAATCATGCAAACCATTGCAACCAATAAAGACGGCAAAATAGTCATACGCCAAGAGCGCGTTGCAGATTTTGCTTCATTTGTAGGGAATCAGTTGAAAGGATCTGCTGATGAACAAATTGTGTTTGAAACTATTAAAATAGATGGCGAATTAGCCATTGCATGGACGCCTTATCGTTTTGTGTATAAAGGCAGTTTCAGTCATTGTGGGGTCAATTCCTTTACACTCGTAAAAC
>CAYFLE010000225.1:0-2362 GCA_964343645.1 uncultured Chitinophaga sp.
GTTACTAACTATTCATAACAATACTTATTATTTGAGGAAACAATTATGCAATTTAAAAAAATATTGGGGCTCTTAATTTTTTGCTTTTCAAATCTAGTTTATGCGCAAGAATACCCAATAAGACCAATTCAAATGATCGTCCAATTCCCACCAGGAACTACAACAGATGCGGTCGCTCGCGAGGTTGGTGAAGAGCTTGCAAAAGAATTGGGTCAACAAATTGTAGTTATTAATAGAGCGGGTGCTGGAGGAGTAATTGGAGTTGCAGCAATTGCCAGTTCAAAGCCGGACGGTTACACAATCGGCACTGTAAATATGCCAACACTAACTATCATTCCACATCTTCAACAAGTTCCATACGATCCACTTAAAGCATTTACGCATCTTGGGGTCATTGGTCCTTACGATTATGGTGTTTTTGTTAATGCCAATTCTCCATGGAAAACATTTGCTGAATTAGTTGAATATGGTCGGAAAAACCCAAATAAATTATCTTTTGGAACGCTCGGGGCTGGTACCACTAATCAATTAACGATGGATAAGATTGGTAATGATCTTGGTATCAAATGGACTTATATTCCTTATAAAGGTGATAACGAGTCTGTTCTTGCATTACTTGGTGACCAGGTTCAGGTAATCAATGCATCAGGTGCAGCGGCTATGCCACAAGTTAAGGCTGGAAAGCTGCGAATGTTAGTTAGCACCGGCGCACGGCGGTGGAATGCCTTACCTGATGTTCCAACATTAACAGAAACTGGATTAATGAAGTTTTCTCAAAACTCCTTTCTTTCACTAGCCGCTCCGGCTGGTATACCTCCTAACGTAAAAAAACGCCTTGATGATTCAATAAAGAAAGTTCTTTCTGATCGAAATTTTCAAGACAGATTACTTACAAAGTATGGTCAAAATGTTATCTATCAATCAGGCGATACATATGAAAAATTTATTTCAGAAGAAAACGTAATGTGGAAAAAATCATTTGATCTAAAGAAATAAATTTTGTAAAGATGGAGTTAGATTAATGAAAAACCAAGATATAGAAAAAAGACGATCAAAAATAATGCCGCGTGGAGCAGGAGTTCTATGTGATTTTTTTATTCATAAGGCTGAAAATTCAACGATCTGGGATGAAGAAGGAAAGTCATACACGGACTTTAGCTGCGGCATTGCAGTTCTAAATACAGGTCATAATCATCCATTAATTAAAAAGGCTATTCAAAATCAACTTGAGTTATTCACACATACTGCATTTCAAGTAGTTCCTTACGAGATATACGTATCCCTTGCAGAACGTATTGCGGATATTGTGCCAATTAAAGGCGCTAAAAAAACAATGTTTTTCTCAACAGGAGCTGAAGCTGTTGAAAATGCGATTAAGATTGCACGTGCTTTTACTGGCCGTTCGGGACTTTTAGCATTTTCTGGCAGTTTTCATGGCAGAACGCATATGGGTCTAGCTCTAACGGGAAAAAATGCTCCATACAAAACAGGATTTGGTCCTTATCCATCTGGTATTTATCACCTACCATTCCCTAGTTCAACGTTAAATGTCACTGTTGAAGATTCAATTAAAGCACTTGAAAATCTATTCAAAGCTGATATTGATCCTAAAAGTGTTGCAGCAGTAATTATTGAGCCTATTCAAGGAGAGGGTGGTTTTTATGTAGCACCAATTGAACTTTTATCCCGCTTACGATCTCTTTGCGATGAGCACGGAATTGTATTAATTGCCGATGAAATTCAATCAGGCTTTGGTCGTACCGGAAAAATGTTCTGCATGGAGCACTTCGGCGTTGAACCCGACTTAATTACTGTAGCAAAAAGCATCGCAGCTGGTCTTCCCCTGTCCGGGGTATGTGGTAAGGCTAATATTATGGATGGACCATCACCCGGTGGTCTTGGCGGCACCTATGCTGGAAATCCTTTGGCAATTGCTGCAGCACATGCTGTATTGAATGTTATAGAAAAAGAGAACTTATGTTCTCGCTCTATTCGGCTGGGAAATAAATTAAAAGATGTATTGATAGCCGAATCACAGAACAACCCCTGTATTAAAGAGGTGAGAGGTATTGGTTCAATGATAGCTATTGAATTTTATGATCCAATTAACAACTCACCTTCATCGCAGATTGCTACTGCTGTTCAAAAAAATGCCTTAGAAAATCAATTGCTACTATTAACATGCGGAGTCTATGGTAATGTAATTCGTTTTTTATATCCGCTGACGATCCCAGAGCAACAATTTGATAGTGCTTTGATTATTTTGGTGAACGCCATTCGCGAAGCGAGTAATCAGCTCGCTTCGGTATAGATAATTTTTAAACGCTCACAGTCTCTGCAACATTGCTGAACTCTTTGATCT
>CAYFLE010000226.1:0-2351 GCA_964343645.1 uncultured Chitinophaga sp.
ATAGTGCTGTATTCACTAATATTATTAGAAGTGTGCTTACTGATATCTATGCCATCTTCCTGCATTATTTTAATAGCAAGCGGATTGACGCCATGTGTTTCTACTCCAGCACTATATACTTCGGCCTTGCCACTCAGCAATTTATTGAGATAACCGTGGGCTATTTGACTTCTACATGAATTGCCCGTGCATAGAACAAGTACTTTCTTCATATTATTAAAAGGGGTCTGACCACTTTTCGTCTGTGTAGACAGCAGTGCCGGTTAATGTTTTAATAAAGGCGATTACAGCATCTACGTCTTGTTGATTTAAATTCAGATTTTGACCAAACCCATTAGGGCGAAGTCGTTGATCTAATCGAGTATTTCCCGGTGCTTGAACAATTTGTCCGTAATGGCCTATCACTGCTTGTAGTGTTTTAAGTGCACCCGTATGCATCATAGGAGTATTAGGATTACCCGTAGGTCCCACTAAGTCTCTTAGGGAAGGCGCTTTTGTATTGTTAATATCTATACCAGTACCATTAAGCACGCCAATGATTCCATTATTTCCCCCATTGGGGTCAATGGCAAACTCTGGCGCAGCATGGCAGCCGCCACAACCTAAACCGCCTGCAATTCGTATTCCTTGTGCATCAAATTGAGGAGGCGCATTAAATAAATTTTTACCTACGTTCTCTTGCTGAGAAAAATTGGGAAAGGGAGCCTGCTCCTGGGGTACTTGTGCTCGGCCAACATCATACCGTGAGTCAAATGACTGAATGCTGCGAACAAATTGAGAGAGACATTCTTGTAAACGAGCTTCTGTCACTGTTGTATTTCCATATACGAAATTGAATAAATCATTATAGTAGTCAATCCCTTGAATTTTTGAAAGTAATGTTGAAAGAACGGGTCTTCCATTTTGTCCACTAAAACCCATCTCAGCATGATCCTGTATTGGCTTGGTAGTTTGTTGTTCTAAAGTTGCTGCTCGTTCGTCCCAAAAGAATTTGACTTCATCGCTGAAGCGCGCATTAATCAGTCGCATAGAGTGACGGCCGGTTCTGCCATTTTCTACACCCAAACTCGCTAAGGCCGTATCGCCAAAGGCAAATTTTTGGATATGACAACTTCCGCAGGATACAGTATTATTAATACTAAGTTGTTTGTCATAAAATAATACTCTTCCTAAGGTAGCTTTCGCATTGGTGATAGAATTTCCTGCTGAATTGTCCTTGATGATATATCCTGGTTTCGATTGATTGGCATAGTTTGCCAAATTGGCCAGATCAATGCGGGTTCCAAATTTTTGTTTGACTGCCGTAAAGGAGGAGGGGTCAACTGCATTTTTATTGCAGCTATAGCTGTTAAATAGAAGGAAAAGAATTGCTGAAATGACAAGGAGGCTGCTAATTTTTTTCATGGGTTCAATTTCATTCAACTTGGATATGAAAAATAGACGTAGGTTTATTGGCGGAAGGTACAAATTATGTGCAAAGGGTGCCTTAACTTTAAGTTAACGCTCAAAATGCTTGTTTATGCGATTGTCTTACCCATTTCTTAATACTGTTTTTGCATTTATTATTTTTTTGACGTTGAATCAAACTGTCAATGCACAAAAAAATTTATTTAATGGAAGCGATTTGTCTGGTTGGAAAATCAATGGAACTGAAAAGTGGTATGTAGAAAATGGGGAGTTGATTTGTGAAAGTGGTCCAGACAAAGAGTATGGCTATTTAAGCACAGAAAAAAACTTCAAGGATTTTATATTAAAACTAGAGTTCAAGCAAGAAGCCAATGGCAATAGTGGGGTTTTTTTCCGGTCATCAGTGAAGGGAACTATTGTTAAAGGTTGGCAAGTTGAAGTTGCTCCGCCAAATCAACATACAGGGGGGATTTATGAGTCCTATGGTCGAGGCTGGTTGATCAAACCTACACTGGAGCAAGAAAAATATCTTAAGATGGGAGAGTGGAATAAAATGAAAATTCATGTGAAAGGGGATCAGGTGACTACTTATTTGAACGGGCATAAAATGATTTCCTTGCACGATGAAAAAATTGGCGCGGGCGAAGGGGGAATTGCGTTGCAAATTCATTCTGGAGGGGGAATCAAAGTGAGATGGAGAAATATTCAACTTAAAGAATTATAAAATGAACAGACTATTTATTCTTTCAATTATTTGTTTGATAACTTTTGCGGGTTGCCACCCCTCACGCACGAGTGCTGATAAAGGTTGGATTACATTATTTGATGGAAGCTCGTTGAATGGTTGGCGGGCTTACAATGGGAAAAGTCTTCCTCCGGGCTGGGGGATTGTGAATGGCGAATTAACGTTTAGTACTAAAATGATTCTAGAACAAGACTATAGT
>CAYFLE010000227.1:0-2334 GCA_964343645.1 uncultured Chitinophaga sp.
GAATAGACCCTTTTTTACTGAAGGAACTGAGTTATTTAATAAAGCAGGCTTATTTTATAGCCGAAGAATTGGGTTAACACCACATGGGTATTGGGATATTAAAAACAGAGTAGCCAATGACCCCACATTACGAATCATAAACAACCCATCACTCACACAATTAATTAATGCTTCAAAATTTTCAGGACGAAACAAAAATAATTTAGGGATAGGTGTATTCAATGCCATTAGCGCACCAACCATTGCCACTATATTAAATACGCAAACAGGTAAAAGAGAAACCACTGAAACGGAGCCTTTAACAAATTATAATTTATTTGTTTTGGATCAAGCATTGAAAGGACGCTCTTCCATCACATTTACCAATACAAACGTTGTACGTTCCGGAAACGCCCGCGATGCAAATGTATCAGCACTAGACTTTTCATTATTTGACAAGAATAATCGCTACTCCATTGCAGGTACAGCTCGTTATAGTACCGTAAAAGAGAAAGACCCCTATGATGGATTTACGGCACGAGTTGGCTTTCGGAAAGTGAGCGGCAAACTGCAATATAGTTTAGCAGAAAGTATTGAGTCGGATCGTTATGACCCTAATGACCTGGGCTATTTACAAGCTCCCAACGAAATGAATACAATTTTTAATGCGAGCTACAATCAATTCACACCCACAAAAAATTTCTTGAGTTACAAATACACAGTCAAAGCCACTAACTCTTACTTGTATAAGCCTGCCTCCTGGAGAGAACTCGAAATTGGTGCCACGGCATTTTATTTTCTCAGAAATTTCTGGGATATCAATATCCAATATTTATCTAGACCCATTTGGCAAAATGACTTTTTTGAATTAAGAACTCCAGGGAGAGTGGTGAAAATGATGCCTTGGCATTATGGCGGATTAATAGGTAGCACTGATAGTAGAAAAAGATTTTATGTATCTTATGATGCAGGTTATGCATCTACCCCCTCATTTAAAAACGCAGAATTTTTTCGCTATAAACTTTCATTTCGGTACCGATTTAACGACTGGCTAAGTTTAACAATAAGTAGTGAAGGCAAGCGCGATATGGGTAATGTTGGCTATGCCTTTATTCGTGAACCAAATGGAGATCCCATTATTGGCTGGCGAGATGTGTATGAACAAACAACCCTTCTAACTGGGCTTTTGAATTTTACACCCCGCATGTTCTTAACCTTACGAGCCAGACACTATTGGAGTAGCGTGCAATATGAAAAGTTTTTTAATGTAGACGATAAAGGAAACTGGATTAACAGACCATTTATTCCTGGTATTGATAATAATTATAATGCCTACAACTTAGATGTTTTTTACAACTGGGATTTCATGTATGGAAGTCGATTAGTTATCGGGTGGAAAAATTGGATGCCCTTTGATTATTCCATCGACGGAAATATTTATAACAGTTACGGGAAAAACTTACGACAAGTTTTCCAACTTCCACAAGGAAAGGAATTAACAGCACGACTCATTTACTTCCTGGATTACCAGAAATTGAAAAGGAAAAAAGTAGTTACTGCATCTACTGATTAAAAGGCCCGGTATTCCCCCGACAAGTATGCATTAGCAGCGGTCTCTTTAAACGAAGATTTTTCTTTGTCATAGTGCAAGGTTTGACCTGCAAAACGCCCTGCGATAACTCCCAATAAAATAGTTTCTGTCAATTTTGAAGCATACTCAAATGAAGCAGAAGTCGTTGTCTCACCCAAACAAGCGTCAATAAACTCATGATAATGACGCGGGGAATCTTTTCCATAATCTCGCACAGGTTCTCCTAAACTATTAGTTGGATCATATTGCGCAATGGAGTAATCGACAAATGCATCATTAATTATTAAACGAGGAAGTTGCATAAAATGAGGTAACAATAAACGCTTCCCATTTTCCCCTATGAATATTGCGCCCTGATCAGGTAAAGCCGTACCAGCGGGCAATTGAAGTTCACTTGTTTTTTCAGGCCCCGCCACCCCATCGTACCAAACCCACTCAAATTGGGAAGTTGTATAACGTGTGCCATCAAACGTATAATGAACAATATTTCTTTCAGGATAACCAAATCCGGTGGAAGGGCGACATTGATTTGTAATGGTGTTCGGCACTCCTAATTCTAACGCATTATAGGGTGTATCAAAAATATGTACACCCATATCTCCTAGTGTAGCACATCCGTAATCCATTAATTTTCTCCAATTCGCTGGGTGATAAAGTCCTTTATTATAGGGTCTTTCAGCTGACGTTCCTAACCATAAATTCCAATTCAATTTTTCAGGTATTGGATCTGGAGTGGAGGGAGGCTTTTCATCAAAAACCCAATT
>CAYFLE010000228.1:0-2333 GCA_964343645.1 uncultured Chitinophaga sp.
CCCAGCCATGCAAATGAGGGAACTGATTTTTTTTCCAAGCTTTTTGAATGATAGAAGTTTTAGCCAGATTCATGACCTGTTCTTTAACGTTGAGCTCTACCATTCGATCAATTCTTTTTTCTTCATCGGGGATGTTGTCCACTTCTTCTCGATGAAGACGATGGACATCTTTAATATTGCGCAACCATTTATTAATAATTCCAAAGTTGTGATTGGTCATAGCCGCTTGCACACCTCCACAACCATAGTGACCGCAAACAATTACATGTTTTACTTTCAATTGGTTGACCGCGTATTCTAATACAGTTAATAAATTAAGATCGGTATGCACCACCATATTAGCCACATTGCGATGCACAAAAATTTCTCCAGGTTGTGTACCTGTTATTTCATTGGCAGGAACACGGCTATCACTGCAACCAATCCATAAGAACTCCGGCGTTTGTAAATGAGATAATCGTTCAAAATAATCAGGATCCTTACTGATTTTTTCAGCTGCCCATTCTTGATTCTCTTTCAGCAGTTCTTTATACGATTTCATTGCTGAAAGATAAGCCTTTTGTAGGGGAGACGCGGTCTACCCTAAATGGTAGACAATGGAGTAATAAAGAGGCATGCCTACGGTAATGTTAAATGGAAAAGTTACCCCAATGGCCATGGGAATATAAAGACCGGGGTCAGCTTTGGGGGCTGCTAGTCGCATAGCCGCAGGTACTGCAATATAAGAGGCACTGGCACCGAGAATCGCGAATATGAAACGATCGCCTGGTTGGTCAACAATGAATTGACTGAGATAGGCCACTACACTTCCGTTGAATAAGGGCATAGCGATACCAAAAATGAACGCATAAAGACCATAGGTTTTAAAGGCCGAGAAACGTTTAGCGGTTACCATCCCCACTTCCAATAAAAACAGCGCCAGGAATCCTTTGAAGATATCCGTAGTAAAAGGTTTGATTCCTTCGGCCTGTTTGTTGTCAGCAATTAATCCAATTACTAAACTTCCGAGTAACATCAGCACACTGCCATTGGTTAATGAATGGCGAATGATGCTGCCCATACTTTGCGTTTTAGCAGCCGCGTCTTCATATACACTGATTAAAATAAATGCTACCACAATCGCAGGTAATTCCATCATGGCCATCACTGCAATCATATGACTGTTGAAAGTTTGGCCATGTAATTCCAAATAGGAAACGCCTGTAATAAATGTTATGGCGCTAACCGAACCGTACGAAGCGGCAATGGCGCCTGCATTACTGACACCCAATCGTTTTTTTAGAATATAAAAGCAATAAATAGGAATGATGGAGGCGATGCCAGTTCCAAATAATATTGCTTTGAAAATTTCACTGCCTTTTTCAGCGTGTTGTAATTCCTGCCCACCTTTAAATCCAATTGAAAAAAGCAGGTAGATGGAAATGAATTTGACAGACTGCTGTGGAATTTCCAGATCACTTTTAAGAGAAGCTGCGATTATGCCAAACAAAAAGAATAGTAGGGTGGGATTAGTTAGATTGGTCAGAATCACTTCAAATGACATCTGCTTATTATTTAGGGTTTAATGGAGGGAGGTGTGGCAGCTCTTTTCAATTTATCATTCAAAGCTACACCTAATCCGGTTTCAGGGAGTCGCTCACAAACTATTTTGTTGTATTGCCCACGGTCAAGTTGGTGTAGGATACTATATAAATTACGCGCAGCCTCAAACAACGATCCGGATTCCGCTAGTAGGAATTGTTGCTCCAGTGGAATTTCAGGGATAGGCTCATTAAAAAGCAGCACTGCAGTTTTTTGGTCAATTTGTTTGATTAGTTCAACGCGGTCACATAGCACAGTGGGAGTAGTAGGCGCGTAATGTCTTGCCGCCAAACCTGGTGTAGGCGTTTGGATGTTCTTTTTTTGAAATAGTGTCACGCTCCCAATTACTTGCTCAATCATTTCTATTTCAAGTGCACCCTGGCGGTATAGTATGGGTGTGTTGTTTTCAAATCCAATAATGGTGGACTCTAGTCCCAATTTACAAGGTCCCCCATCAAGGATGAGGGGGATGCTGGAGCCAAAATAATAAGCAACATGCTCGGCGGTAGTCGGACTGATGCGGGTATAAGGATTTGCGCTGGGGGCCACTAAAGGAAATGAGAGTTGTTGTAATAAGGCTTGTGTGTGTGCGTGCGCAGGTATGCGAATCGCAATTTTATCACTACCTGCAGTGACCGTGTGGGGTACGTTGGACGATTTTTCCACCAAAAGTGTCAGTGGGCCAGGCCAAAATCGTTTGGCTAATTCAAGTAATGGCGCAGGGAATTCTTTAGTCAATGCGAATGCTGCCT
>CAYFLE010000229.1:0-2323 GCA_964343645.1 uncultured Chitinophaga sp.
CAATTACGCCCTTGGGATTTAGAAGCGGAGCCGATTGGGACTAAGCCTTTGCGTCCTTTTAGCAATGGGGATGAGTTGACAAAAAAAACAGTTGCTTGTCTACAAGAACTACGACCCTTTTTCGGGGATTGTTTAGCGCGCATGGAAAAAATGGGTCATTTAGATTTGGAGAGTCGTAAAGGAAAAGCACCAGGCGGTTATAATTGTCCCTTGGCGGAAAGTGGAGCTCCCTTTATTTTCATGAATGCCGCAGGCACCTTAGATGATGTGACCACGATGGTGCACGAAGGTGGACATGCGATTCATTCTTTTTTATGTCACTCGCTTGAATTGAATGGATTCAAGGAATATCCCACCGAAATAGCAGAAGTAGCCAGCATGTCTATGGAATTATTTACCATGGAGCATTGGGATATTTATTTTACTGATCGCACTGAACTCTCCCGTGCCAAGGAACAACAATTAGAACGGGTGATTACGATTTTTCCTTGGATAGCGACAATTGACAAATTTCAGCATTGGCTCTATTCAAATCCAGGGCACACGGCGAAACAACGTGAAGAAGTATGGCTGTCTATTTTAAATGAATTTAGTTCTCCAGTTGTTGATTTTACCGGATTGGAAAAATATCGAGCGGTATTATGGCAACGTCAATTGCATTTATTTGAAGTGCCTTTTTATTATATCGAATATGGGATTGCCCAATTGGGAGCGATTGGTCTTTGGCAGCAATACAAGAAGAACCCAACCAAGGCAATTGAGAATTATTTGAACGCATTATCGTTAGGCGGCACGCGTACGTTACCCGATTTATTTGCTGCCGCGGGGCTTACGTTTGATTTTTCCGCTAGTACAATTAGCTCCTTAATGAAATTTGTGCAATCGGAGTTAGATCAAATTACTTTGACCACTTCTTCATAGGGCACTCTGAAACGCGGTCCCCAAACTCCTTCTGCTGTACCTTTTCCCACACCGATTATCATATTCACTTCGGCACCACAAGGAAGTTGTAATGCTTTTTTTACCCGCTTTGCATCGAATCCTTCCATCGGGCAAGAATCAAAATCAGCAGCAGCAATCGATAACATAAAGTTTTCGGCAGCAAGTGCGCAGGATTTATGAACCGTTACGCGTTGATCTGCTTTTCCTCCAAACCGCATAAAGGGTTTAGTAAGACCTCCAAAAAAACTCATAGTTCGTCTAACAAAAGTCAGAATGCCAATTGGGTCATTCGAATAGGCAAGGGGCATTAGTTTTCCGTAATAATCCAGTCCTCTTTTTTGTAATTTATTAGGCTCCCCTTGTATGCCTTGTAAAATTCTGTCTCGATTCCATTTTGCTCTTTTCTTCCATAAGTCACCGCGTGTTACAAATACTACGAGTTGTTGTGCCGTTTTTGCGGCTCCCTGTCCCAAACAATAACTCGCGAACTTCTCTTTTTCTTCAGTTGATTTAATCCAATAAAACTCCCAGCATTGCATGTTGCTGCTATTAGGAGCCAAGATTGCATGTTGAAGTGCTTTTTCAATGACTGCGTCTGGCACTGGCGTATTTTCATCAAATCTGCGATTAGAGCGACGTCGTTGTATAATTGTTTCGAATTCGGCTGATTGGAGCATTTGGAATGTATTTATAGTGTAACAAAAAAAGCCGCTTCGTGTTGAAGCGGCTTTCAAAATTATTTATAACTGGATTACCAGCCAGTATTTTGTTGAGCCTTGATGGTAGCGTTTACGTCAAGCTCTGTTTGAGGAATGGGGAATACCCTTCTGAAGTTTGCATAAGGTACAGAACGTGCAGCCGCAGGATAGTTAGCACCACGAGTGATATCTAACTTGAGGCGTTGCATATCCAAGTAACGTTGTCCTTCAAAAGCTAATTCTTTTCTTCTTTCGTTCATTAGGTCATTAGCAAGTGTTGCACCAGTAGAACTAATTGCAGTGGCACCACGTTGTGCGGTAATTGCATTTAAATAGGTTCTAGCGCCAGCCTCATCGGCAGGAAGTGATGCTTCAGCAGCGATCAAATACATTTCAGATAAACGAAGAACCTTAGTGTCAGTATGGTCACCTGTAAATACAGTGTATTTATTGACAAATACAGAAGGCAAACCACCTCTTACACCTGTTGCATATAAAGCACGGCGTACATCGTTTACTTCAAATAGCGCATATAAGTCATCCGCACAAAGCATGTCTCCATAGTTACCAGCTTGGCTGTAGATATAGGCTAATGCATCGAAGGCGTTGTTTGCAACGGCATCCGCAGACACTTCAAATAACGTTTCTACTTTATCTGTTCTGATTACTGAGTTAGCCCAGTA
>CAYFLE010000230.1:0-2323 GCA_964343645.1 uncultured Chitinophaga sp.
TTGGCTAATTCAAGTAATGGCGCAGGGAATTCTTTAGTCAATGCGAATGCTGCCTCTAGTGATGCAACATGTGCAATCAACGGATTAGTATGCGGACGTTGTTTGAGCGAATAAATAGTGGATACTGCTTTTTCACTAAACAAATTGCCGGCTAACCCATATACTGTTTCTGTGGGAATAGCTACCACCTGGTCTTCCTCTAGCAAATTAATTGCCTGATTTAATAAGAATGTATCTATTAAACTCATTTTTATTTATTCAACAGGCCCGCAGCCCAATATAATTTTTGATAAGCAATCAACTGTTTTGTTTTGACCTCCTCTAATTTTTGAGCCGCTTCCCATGCACGCGTTTCCCTGGCATTCACGAGGAATAAACTACTTTCTCCAATTTTGAAACGTATTTCTTCGCCACGAAGTAACGCTTGAAAATTTTGTAATGCTTTTTGTTGAAGGGTTACTTGACTCAATAAATTTTCTACTTCATTGTAGTGGACCCTTATTTTATTTTCTATTTGCCATTTTTTTAGATCTTGCTCTAGCGAAACAGACTGAATAGCATAGTTAATTTTTTTAAACTCTCCTCTTTCTGCTGACAATCGAAGGGGAATAGCTAAGGATACACCGTATTGAAAATTATTTTCGAATAACACTGTTTTAGGGGCAGTCCAACCCAGTCCTTTTTCTAGAAAATTATAGGTGAATGCTGCTTTGGGTAATAGTTGTTGGGTTCGATATCTTTTTTCTACTTCCAAACTTTTGCGTTTAAAATCATAGAGCAAAAGTTCAGGATGCGATTCACGTGCTGCTTGCAAAAAAGGTTCCGTAGATGATAAAGCGTTATTCGATGCTACTAATTCATATTGCCCTGGTGTGGGTTGACAATTAGCAGGTAGGGAATAGGGTTGTTGATTTTCCTGCCATAAATACTGTGAAAGTTCCCACTGACTTTTTTGAAGGGCTAGTTGCGCTTGATTCCATTGTTGCTCAAATTGCTGCACTTGTGTCATTGCTTCCAAGGTGTCAATGGCCGGGCGATCTCCCAGTCGGACACTCTCTTTTACAAACTGAAAACGCTTTTGTACGGTTTGAAGAGCTTCCGATGTGATGTTGAGCAATTTTCCATCTCGTACCCACTCCCAGTAAGCAGTTTGCATATCCAATAATAGATCATTGAGCATTTTTCGTTGCTCCGTGTAAGAAGCTTCCCTGGCAATTTTTGCTTTTTGTAAATCCGTTCTTCTTTTATCAGTTAGTAAGTCACGGCCTAATGGAATTTGGATACCCAGGTAACTTGATTGGCCCATTGTTTCAGTAGGATTGGCACGATTGCCTTGCAATTTTTCAGTTCCAGTTTGCACTTTGATGCCAAACCAGGTAGGAATAGTAAGTGTGGGTTGTTGGTAGGCATAGTAAGAAGTGCCATCAACCGTTTTTTCTGCTGCGTTGTAACTCAACACAGGATCAAAGGCCCCTCTTGCAATTTGCAAACTTGCTTGCGCCTTTCCCACTTGTATCGAAGCTTGCTTTGCAATGGGATGATAGGTTAGCACCAAAGCAGTTAGTTCATTAATTGATAAATAACGAACCGAGGTATCTTTTGTCTGTCCCCTTAGTAATGATGTAAACTGCACTAAAAAAAGGAACAGTACTAAAAATGGTTGCGAATAATTATTTTTTTTCATACCCTTCTTTTTTAATTGATTCTATGTCCGGTTTGTAATAATCGGCCGGGAATCCATTGATATTTCGCCAGAGTTCATACCAAATTGGAACATCTTTCAAAAGTGCAATGCCTTCTGCACCGGTACCAATTTGTAATTGTGGAGGCCATGGTTTATCGGCAGGGTCTTCTTTGATTAACACTCTGAATTTTCCATCGGCATTTGTATTTCTTTCTACCGCTACTACAATACCGCCAAATGTTCCATAAGAGGCATTGGGCCAACCGCTGAATACCACTACCGGATAGCCATCAAATAGGAAGCGGACTTTTTGTCCGGGATTGATTAGTGGTATATCCAGTGGGCGCGCAAACATTTCTACGGCATAAGAAATTTTTTCTGGTACAATTTCTACAATCATATCTCCCTCCTTAACGTATTCACCTAGTCCTGCTTTTTTTGCTTGAATTACCTGACCACTTTGCGGAGCAATTATGTAATACATTCCATTGCGGATAGCATAGCTGGCATATAAATTTTTCAATTTGGCTACTTCTGCCTCACCACTTGCCACTGCGGTAAGTGATTGAAAACGGTCTCCCTCTGTTTTTGCTTTCTTTTCCAAATTCTCCTGTACTTGTGCATTAATTTCTAATCGAG
>CAYFLE010000231.1:0-2318 GCA_964343645.1 uncultured Chitinophaga sp.
GTAATTGGTGTTGCACCTGCTCAAGGTGAAATTGGGACATTCTTTGCTGATCGACATGGTGGAAATATGGATGATCACCTTCACGGTATTGGAGCGACAGTTCATCTGCCAGTTTTTCAGCCAGGTGGCATGTTGGCTATCGGTGATATGCATGCATCAATGGGTGATGGAGAAATTTCTGGCACCGGTGTTGAAATTGGCGGCAAAGGAATAATTAAAGTTGATCTCATTAAAAAGAATGCCGCAGGTTGGCCTGTCACTGAATTGAATGATTCATGGGTGACTCATGGAACTGCTAGCAATATTCAAGATGCACTCAAAATTGCATGTGAGGAAGCAGCCAAATTATTAGTTGATGAATGGGGCTTTACGATTGAAGACGCGTTCATCTTCCTATCAGTCCGAGGGGATATGGGAATCGCCCAGAATGTTCACCCATTCCCAGGTGATGGTTTTGCGGTGGCAAAAATGCGCGTGCCAAAGATTTCACGTGCGCCAAAACCATTTAAAAACTCATAATTCTTGCCTAGATTACCTGCGAGTAATAGTTTCTCGAGAGCACACTATTTCTTAGTTAAGCACCACTACTACTAATCAAAGGAGTAACTCAGTGGCACAACTAGAACGAAATGCGGTTGGATTACGCGAAGTAGTTTTCCAATCAATCTGTTCCATGGCACCGGGTGCGGCTATTGCTGCATCGATTCCCTTTGGATCTCCACTTGCTGGTGGAGCGCTACCGCTAGCGGTGGTGTTTGCATTCTTCGGAATCTTTTTCACGGCTTCAAGTATTGGACAACTTGCAGCACATATTCCATCTGCGGGATCTGTAGCCACCTATAGCGCAGTTGGCTTGCGTCCTTGGGTTGGCTTTTTTGTTGGTTGGGCTTATGCCGCAGTTGAAATATTGATTGTTCCACTTGTGATGTTGCAGCTTGGCTACACGATTGCCGGCGAGTGGCATGGAGAGCAATCTTCATTCTCTGCAAATAATTGGTGGATTTTTACTGCATTAGGAACGCTCCTTGTTGGATATATTGTCTATCGCGGTATTCGTTCTTCCGCACGCACTGGTGTAATTCTTGGTGCTATTGAAATTGCAGTATTTCTTATTGTTGGAATTGTTTTAGTCGTAAAAGCTGGCGGAAATAATGATCTGTCGGTCTTCTCATCACACTATGCAAACGCCAAAGGATTTGAAGGATGGTCTGGAGTAATAGCCGGTTCTGTCTTCTGCCTCCTTGCATTTTCGGGATTTGAGGCAGCAGCACCACTAGCTGAAGAAACCGAAAATCCACGCAAGAACATTCCAAAGGCTGTTATGTATGCAACGCTCTCTATTGGAGCTCTGTATGCATTTACCACGTATGCCGCAACCGTTGCATTTGGGCCTGAGAAATTTAAAGACTTTTCGGCCTACAACAATGGTGCACCTTGGGATGCACTTGCTAAAGGCTTAGGAACAATTTTCTGGTTACTCGTTCTCTTTGCCATCGTTAACTCAACCATTGCTAATGCAAATGCCGGAGCAAATGTGTTTACACGTACTGCTTTTGCTTTCGGTCGTGCAGGAGCATTTCCAAAATTTATGGCTGAGATTGATGCTAAACACAAAACCCCTCGCAATGCTGTGATTATTCAGCTCATTGTTGGACTTATTTTGGGTATTGGGCTCGGACTCAAATACACACCTCAAACTGCATTTGGAATTATTGCGACTGGCCTCGTGGTCGCTGTTGTTCCTGTGTATATGATCGCGAATCTTGCTTGCATTGGTTACTTTAGTAAGCATCGTAAAGAAGATCGCCATCCAGTCATCCACATTCTGGTTCCGATTATTGGATTCCTATTCCTTATTCCAGGATTCTTTAATGCGGCTGGAATTACAGGCATGCCTGGGTTGGACTTCATTGTTCCGCTTGCTTCACCACTTACCTATGGTGCCTATGCAATGGGCGTATGGGTTCTACTGGGTGTTTTCGCATATGGCTACCTCGCTTCAAAGAAGCCGGAAGCTATAAAGGAAGTTGCCACTATCCATAGTTGATATAAGACTAAATAGAAACCCGTCTACAACCATGTAGGCGGGTTTTTATTTACTAGCGTGATATTTAAAATTAAGTCAATAAAGATAGTATACAAAAGTGAATCAAAAACTCTTACATCACAATATTGAAATCTGGGGAACCGTTATTTCAATCATTGTGCCGGCAGAGAGAGTAAGCCAAGAAGTTTTTTTCTCATCCTGCAAAAATGCAGAGACTTTTTATCGCGAAATCGATCAACAATTTTCGACATTTCAATCAGATTCAGAAGTG
>CAYFLE010000232.1:0-169 GCA_964343645.1 uncultured Chitinophaga sp.
TATTTTTTTGGGCCTTTTCCGTTGGTTATGCACAGATTTATGTAGGGGTACATTATCCCACCGATGTACTAGCTGGTTCCCTTTTTGGCCTACTCGTTGGCTTGTTGTTTGCCCGACAATACAACAAACAACATCGAATCCCTAACTTCGATAACGTAACTACCACAAC
>CAYFLE010000232.1:179-1540 GCA_964343645.1 uncultured Chitinophaga sp.
GCGTTGTTGTTGATTTTGTTTTTTATTATTACGATCAGCCGGGTAGACCTAACAGGAAACCAACTCATCAAGCAAACCTTTCAGCGCTTACGCCCTTGTAATGACCCATCACTGCTGGGACATCTTATTTTAAGAATCCCGCACTGTGGAACAGGATTTAGTTTTATATCTAATCATGCGGCCAACCATTTTGCCATGGCCACATTTATTTTTCTGACGCTAAATAGCTACCTGGGAAAGTGGGGGTACTTGTTATTTTTTTGGGCCTTTTCCGTTGGTTATGCACAGATTTATGTAGGGGTACATTACCCCACTGATGTACTAGCAGGTTCCCTTTTTGGCCTACTCGTTGGCTTGTTGTTTGCCCGTCAATACAACAAACAACATCGAATCCCTAACTTCGATAACGTAACTACCACAAAACCATAATGGACCTTTTTATATTGGGAATCCTCATTTTATTAAATGGGCTGTTTTCACTTTCAGAAATTGCGCTAGTTTCTGCACGGAAAGCGCGATTAGAACATTGGGCAGAAAAAGGGAACAAGCGGGCTCAAACAGCATTAGAGCTTTCCAATCATCCCGAGTTTTTCTTATCCGCCGTACAAATTGGTATTACACTGATATCCATTTTGACAGGGGTCTACTCGGGTGAACGGTTTGGTGAACATCTAATTCCCTTTCTCCTTCAATGGGGCGTTAAACCGGAACTTGCTACTACTCTTTCCACTACGCTAATAGTCATCATTGTCACTTTTTTATCAATCATTTTTGGAGAGCTCATTCCAAAACGTATTGGTTTATTACGGGCCGAAAAATTAGCGATGGCGACTGCCGGTCCAATGAAAATTTTTGCGCGTATTACGTATCCCATCGTGTGGTTATTAAATGAGAGCAGTTCACTATTTTTTAAATTATTCAAGATTCGTAAAAGCGTGAATGATGCAATTACGGAAGAGGAAATCAAAACATTAATCACCGAAGGAACTGAGGCTGGCACCATTGAAGAAGAAGAGCAAGAGATCATCGAAAGGGTATTTCATTTAAGTGATCGCAATATCACCTCCCTCATGACCCATCGAAGTGACATCATTTGGTTTGATGAAAATGAAACAGAGGAGCAAATCAAACAAAAAATTGTACAGGCCCCTCACTCGGCCTATCCTATTTGTCAAGAAACTATTGATCAGATCAAAGGAGTGGTATCTATCAAAGACCTCTACGTAAATCCAGATCATTTGAAATTGGGCACTACCATGCAACCGGCACTTTTCATTCCAGAAAATATTTCCGCCTACCAGGTCATGGAGCGATTTAAAACGGCCAAAGTCCACTCGGCATTTATCGTAGACGAATACGGC
>CAYFLE010000232.1:1550-2306 GCA_964343645.1 uncultured Chitinophaga sp.
CCGCAAGAGGAAGGACCTGATTATGAAATCACCGAACGAGAAAATGGAAGTTTTTTAATAGACGCGCAAATTCCCTTTTACGATTTTCTTTCGCGATTTGAAAAAACAGAATGGATGAATGAGGGCGAGCAAGACTTTGACACATTAGCCGGATTTATTCTACATCAATTAGAACGGATACCCAAGACGGGTGAAAAATTTAACTGGAAAGGTTTCACGATCGAGATAGTGGACATGGACGGGCATCGCATTGATAAAGTACTGATTGAAATCAGCGATGCCATTCGCGAAGAGATGGAGAATAACTAAAAAGTCAAGCTACCCTTAGATTGCGGATAATCGAGTTTTGCGCTTTTTCGTTGCCCATTGACTGTTGCATGCACTAAAATGATTTGATCATCATAGAGGTCACGTAAAATTGAAATGTCAAACTGAATTTCTTGAATGTTGGCCGGCACTTCTGCAATTTCTATATAAGCGTAAACAGCCTCTTTTTCGTGTTCAAACCCTATATAATTTGTTTTATACGCTTTTCCGTTAATGGCAAATCGAACTCGCTGCGAAAGATACCGCTCCACTAATGTGTCCATGGAAAGGTGCAGAGCTGGACTAATCAAGTCCGTTTTTTGCTTAAAAAGTTTTGACAACGTTGATTCAAAATCGTCTGTGTACACCTTGCACTGGATTTCGAGTGTCCGCTCCGCTTTATTGTGATTTACCTCCACTACACTCACATGCAGGGGGTGCGTGCTTGGC
>CAYFLE010000233.1:0-2303 GCA_964343645.1 uncultured Chitinophaga sp.
ATTAAGAACTTTAAAATTCTGCATTGCAAAACAAAATGAATATATCCCGAAATCATGTCATTGCATCAGTGGCTAGAACCTTTGAGGTTTTGGAGGCAATTAGCCTACTGGGAAAACCTTCGAGCTTGAGTGCAATTATTGGATTAACTGATATACCTAAAGGATCAGCGCATCGAATGGTTTCCACTTTAGTTAATACGGGTTATGTTCAGCAAGATGAACTCGGGCGTTATTTTTTAACGTTAAAAGCCTGGCAAGTAGGTTCTATTGCAGTAAAAAATTTGGATATCGTAGATAGAGCCCGTCCCTCATTGCAAAAGTTAGGTTCAAGCACTGGTGAGACTGTCCATCTATCAGTATTAGATCCTTCCGGCGGGGTAATTTATATATCCAAGGTTGAAAGCCCGAAATCGATCAGCGCTCAGACAAGACTTGGTCAAGTAAATCCATCCTGGTGCACTGCTACAGGAAGGAGCATCCTTGCATATAAACCAGATATTACAAAGCTTATCCTATCCAAGAAACTTGAAAAATTCACAAATCAAACAGAGACAAATCCCGAAAAAATTAAAAAAATACTAGATGATGTCAAAAAAGATGGTTATGCGGTTACTTTAGCCGAGAATCATCCTGATATGGGAGGCATTGCTGCGCCAATAAGGGACTTAGCCGGTGAAGTTATAGCATCCTGCGGGGTTGCAATTCCATCATTTCGTATGAATACCGACTTGATTAATCGATTTATTCCAATGGTATTAAATGCTGCTTCAGAGGTATCAGAATTATTAGGTTGTCCAGACCATTTTTTTAGAAAGGAATTGGTCCATGCATTATGAAAATTGTGACATTCTGATTTTAGGCGGCGGTGGGGCGGCTTTATATGCTGCGATCAAAGCATTTGATGCTAATCCAAATTTAAAAATTACGCTTGCTAGTAAAGGTTTGATTGGAAAGAGTGGATGCACGAGGATGGTTCAGGGTGGCTATAACGTTGTTCTTAATCCTGAGGATTCATTTGAAAAACATTACGAGGATACATTGCGTGGCGGCGGCCTAATTAATGATCAAGAGCTTGCATGGGCTTTAGTTACTGAGGCTCCAAATCGGATAATTGAACTAGAAAATAAATTTGGATGTTACTTTGACAGAAATGATGATGGTTCAATTCATCAGCGCGCACTCGCAGGACAATCATTTAACAGAACCGTTCATAGTGGTGACCTGACAGGAATTGAGTTAATGAATCGTTTACTAGAGCAGGTTTTGGTTCGAGATTTTAAAAAGTTAAGTGAAGTGCGCGGGGTTGATCTTTTATTTGATTCAAACCACGAAAAAATAACTGGCGCACTTCTTTTAGACTACAACTCTGGTGAGCTTATACAAGTTAATTCAAGAGCGATCCTTTTGGCTACCGGAGGAGCGGCTCCGCTATATAAATTTACTCCTGCATCTTTGGAAAAAAGTGGCGATGGTTTAGCTATGGGTTTCAGGGCTGGTGCAGAAATGGTTGATATGGAAATGATGCAATTTCACCCTACAGGGTTGATTGCAGGTGATTCAGTTATGACCGGCACAGTTTTAGAGGAGGGCTTACGTGGTGCCGGAGGGTATTTACTGAACATTAATGGGGAACGTTTCATGGCTAACTATGATCCGGCAAAGATGGAGCGTTCAACTCGAGATCGTGTATCAAGATCTTCATTTATGGAAATACGTGCAGGTCGGGGTACTCCAAAAGGTGGTGTTTTTTTAGATGTTCGTCATCTCGGTAAAGAGTTTTTAATGAAGTCCTCTCCAGGTATGTATAAGCGTTGCCTATCCGTGGGTTACGACATGGCAAAAGATCCAATTCAGGTTACTCCTACATCGCATTTCCAGATGGGCGGTATCAGGATTGATAGATTCTGTAGAACATCTTTACCTGGCTTATATGCAGCAGGTGAGGACGCCGGTGGGGTTCACGGAGCAAATCGCCTTGGAGGTAACGGCGTTGCAGAATCCATTGTGTTTGGTGGTATCGCAGGTGAGGCAATGGTAAATGATTTAGATTTGATTGCACAGAACGCTAATACAAAGTTTTCTAATTTAGATGATGTTATGAAAAAAATAAGCCCAAAAACTGGCTCCGTTAATCCATTTCAGTTACGAAAAGAATTGGGTGAGATGTCTTGGGACCAAATTGGAATTATTAGAAGTCACCATTCAATTGAAATAGCAAAAAATAAATTATCAGATTATGAGGAAAAGCTTAATAACGTTGAAATTGCTGAAATTAAATCAGGTAATAGTGCCCTACATGAAAG
>CAYFLE010000234.1:0-416 GCA_964343645.1 uncultured Chitinophaga sp.
TGGGAAGTGGAGTTAGAATTAATTCGGCTTTATGAATGACAACATTACTCAACGTGTCTAACCCGGGAATTTTAATGGTTGCACCAGAACCTGGTGAAGCAGTTACAAACACCTTTTCATCTCGTGTTTGGGTATTCGCTAAATAAGTAGCCCATTCTCCTCCAGGTGCTCTTTTAACTAGGTTTGCCTGTGTGGTTTTACTATGATAAAATTCAGTAAAAGTGGTATCAATAGCACCATTCTTAGTCACCCGATAGTAAACAATCAATTTAGTATTAGAATTAGTTGGATTAATGTAGGTCAATCCATTTCCCACATTATCTGCGAGTAGCGCAAATCCTCTAAAAACTTTTTTAAAAAGTGAATCACTTCTATATCCACCATTTGAAGTTAAAGTAGTGTCATATCGAGTAAGA
>CAYFLE010000234.1:426-1563 GCA_964343645.1 uncultured Chitinophaga sp.
GTGTAATCGTGTCTTTGAGTCGTTTTAATAAAAAACTTTTGGATCCAAGTTCAGGATTGTTAATAGCGAACGCCTGTTGATCATAGCGATAAAGCGTTGTATCGGCATACCCTGCTTGCTGTGAAATTTCAAAAACGCGCAAAGTTGAAGTGGTGTTGGTGTCCCCATAGTTCCCTTCATAGGCCAATGAAAGGATTACAGAATCAACTGCAATGATTGAATCCTTTACATAAAAAGGATAAATCATCGCGTTGGGAGGTACTATCGAAAAATAACCATCTGCGTGGAGCTGCCCAACGGCTTCGTCATTTTGAATATGCCCCAATGCCATCACATCAGTAGTGAGCACATGCGTAGAGTCAGTTAGAAAAAAATTATCTGTCTGCGTAAATAGAACAGTTTCAAAAGTAGAGATATTGTCAACAGCAGGAATAATCCCATTACCCACAGTAGTGGAATCATTAATCTTTCTACAGCTAGATACTAAAAGTAATATTGCAATGGGTAATAAAAACCTGCAATTAAAAGAGTTGGAAATTTTCCTCACAGTTGACAGTTCGTATTATTTAGACGCAAGGTCGGTGTAGAGTTGTAAATAGTCTGTTAAATCCCCTTCAGGTGAAAAAGGAAGGCATTTTTTACCCCTCACTTTTGCAAACTCCTCTGTCAGTTTTTTCTCAATTTTTTCTGCTCCAAAAGTGATTGCATCAGCATAGGAAGCTGCTCCACGGAACAAAGAGGTATTTGTACCATCTTTGAAAAGCTCTAAATCTTTTTCCTTGAGTGTAGGGTGTATAAGTGCCTTTTTAAGGAACCCGCTTCCTAGTTTTTCTTTGAATGTATTTTGCCCCAGCGTAAAAATCACTTTACTATGCGCAAATACTGGCTCTTTTTTGTAGAGGGTTTTTAAATAAGCAGGAATTAGTGACGTCATCCAACCGCTACAATGAATCAAATCGGGAGGCCATCCAAATTTTTTAACCGTCTCAATAGCCCCTTTACAGAAAAACACCGTCCGTAAATCATTATCATCAAACCATTTTTCATTCTCGTCATGAAAAACGAACTTACGTCTGAAGAGCTCTTCGTTGTCTAAAAAATATACCTGCAAACGAGCGCTTGGTAAAGAAGCTACCT
>CAYFLE010000234.1:1573-2294 GCA_964343645.1 uncultured Chitinophaga sp.
ACAGTGATATTGATGCCCGACAAGCGAACCACTTCATGCAAACGATGTCTGCGCTCATTGATGATGCCAAATCGAGGCATTATACAACGAACTTCAAAGTTGTTATCGTTTGCCTTAATGGCCAATTTGTTAACTGTTTCAGCAAATTCTGTCAACTCCAAATAAGGGGACATTTCATTTGCAATAAACAGGATGCGTTTTTTGGCTGTCATAGGGTTTGCAAAGTTAACAAATAAATCGCTTCAAACGTACTAATTTGCAATATCGAATGCCTAAACGATTCATTACCATATTAGTACAATACCTGGCTTTTTTGGGGATTGGAATATTGTTTGCTTGGCTGTCTGTTCGCAACCTTAATAACGAGAACTGGCAACAGTTAAAACTATCTATTAAGGGAGCACGCTTATGGCTTACCGTCCCCGTTTTCCTCCTTTTATTGCTCAGTCATTATATAAGAGGTATGCGTTGGAAACTGCTGATTGATCCATTGGGCCACTCCATCAGACCAGCAAATGCTTTTTTAACAGTATTAGTAGGATACCTAGTCAATCTTGGAGTCCCCAGGTTAGGTGAATTTATGCGCTGTACTGTCCTTGCCAGATATGAAAAACTATCCGTTGAAAAACTGGTTGGAACAGTCATTTCTGAAAGACTATTTGATAGTGTTTGTTTGATGCTGGTATTTGGACTCACCTTGGGCATCCAGCCACATTTATAC
>CAYFLE010000235.1:0-759 GCA_964343645.1 uncultured Chitinophaga sp.
AGCCAACGGGTAGTGGTTGGATTAGCCTACTTTCTTCAAGCGAGTGGGGCAGTGCCAAGTCCTAATCGAGTAAGTTCCAGTGGAACTCTTTTCAGCAGAATTTTTTCGTTATGGCCGGCCAATGTGAAATCGTATACTCTTTAACAGTGAATCCGCCGAAGAGCAAACGTCGACTTCCAGATATTCCGCACCTAGTGGGATTGATTGATTGGAAGTTGCCAACTTTACGCCGAACCAAGCGAAAGATCGATGCAGCAATAACCATTCATGATTTGCAAAAAATAGCAAAGCGGCGTGTTCCACGGGCCACTTATGACTATGTTGAAGGTGGCGCACTGCAGGAAATCAGTTATGCGCGCTCTATTTCATCGTTTAAGAATCTTGAGTTTAACGTTCGAGTGCTACGAGATGTTTCTAAAATTGATACCAGCACCGAAATTTTTGGAAAAAAAGTAGAACTTCCAATAATTTTCGCTCCCACTGGTTATACCCGGTTCATGTATCACGTTGGTGAACCAGCTGTAGCTGCAGTAGCTCAAAAGAATAATATGATTTATTGCCTCTCCACTATGGGGACTACAGCACCCGATGAATTAGCTGAGGCTGTGCCGAATGTCCGTCGCTGGTTCCAGCTATATATGATGCAAAACCGCGAACAGAGTTTAAGCATGATTAACAACGCTAAAAATAATGGTTTTGAAACTCTCCTCATTACTGTTGACACCGCAGTATCTGGGCATCGACCTCGAGATATCCGAA